>BJHK01000004.1 GCA_014192425.1 Planctomycetia bacterium
GCAAGGTGCAGGTCAGCAAGGTGCAGGCCAGCAAGGTGCAGGTCAGCAAGGCGCAGGTCAGCAAGGCGCAGGTCAGCAAGGCGCAGGTCAGCAAGGTGACAGCGAGACCGGAAGCGGTGATTCCTCGTCGGGCCAAAACGGCAAGGGACAACTCGGCGGCGCCCCTGGACAGGCCGCAGACGGCCAGCCTGCGGAGGATCGTGCCAAACGCGACGTCGAGTGGGGCGAGCAGGATCTCGCCGATGCCCGCAACGCCACCGATCTCGCCATCAAGCACCTCCGCGACGACCTCGATGCCGGCAGGAACGACGTCCTCGACCAGCTCGGCTGGACGCCCGAGCAGGCGCGGCAGTTCCTCGACCGCTGGGAGACGATGCGGCGGCAGGCGAACACCGGCGACCCGCGCAAGAAGATCGAGTTCGAACGTGCCGTGAGGAGCCTCGGACTCCGCCCGGACGGCGTGCGCAGCTCACGCGCCGCGCCGACCGAGGCCCGTGGTGGCCAGACGGAGGGGCGGCGCAGTCGGCCGCCGAGCGAATACCGCGAGCAGTTGAAGGCCTACCTCCAGAGCACCGACGGCCAATGATCCCGCCGTTCATCGGCCCGCGGCACCTCGTGGCCTTCAGCCCGAAGCGGATCCCGCACTGCTTCACCGACGTGCTCATCCTCGGCGGCGGCCTGGCCGGGCTGCGGGCGGCGCTGGCGGTCGATCCGCGGCTCACCGTGACCGTGGTGACGAAGGACGACCTGCAGGGCTCGTCGAGCCAGTGGGCCCAGGGGGGCATCGCCGGCGTCGTTGATCCCGAGGATCGCTTCGACAACCACGTCGCCGACACGCTCAGCGCCGGGGGCGGCCTGTGCCACGCGGACGTCGTCGACGCGGTCATCCGCGAGGCCCCGACGCGGATCGCCGAACTGATCGCCTGGGGCACCCGGTTCGACGCCACGAACGGCGCCCTGGAGCTGGGCCGCGAGGGGGGGCACAGCCACCGGCGGATCGTCCACGCGCTCGGCGACGCGACGGGCCGCGAGGTGATGCGGGCCGTCATCGAACGGACCCGCGGCCTGGCCAACCTCGAGGTCTGGCCCGACACCTTCACCATCGACCTCGTGACCCACGAGGGTGCCTGCCGCGGGGCGATCGTCTGGCACCCGGCCCACGGCAAGACGATCGTCTGGGCCCGGCGCACGATCCTCGCCACCGGCGGCGCGGGTCAGCTCTACCGGGAATCGACGAACCCGCCCGGCGCCAGCGGCGACGGTCTGGCACTGGCGTGGCGGGCGGGCGCGGAACTCCGCGACATGGAGTTCATGCAGTTTCATCCGACCGTGCTCTACATCGCCGGCGGCTCGCGCAGCCTGATCACGGAGGCGGTTCGCGGGGCCGGCGCCCACCTCGTCGATCGCGACGGCCGGCGGTTCATGCCCGACTTCGACCCGCGGGCGGAGTTGGCGCCGCGGGACGTGGTCTCGCGGGCGATCACCGTCGTCATGCACCGCACGCACCATGCCAACGTCTACCTCGACCTCTCGCACCTCGACGCGGACCTGGTCCGCCGCCAGTTTCCGGGGATGGCGGCGGTGTGCGCCAAGTTCGGTCTCGACCTCGCCCGCGACCGGATTCCTGTCCGCCCCGGCGCCCATTACATGATCGGCGGCGTGACGGTGGACGCCGACGGCCGGACGACGGTGCCCGGTCTGCTCGCGGCCGGCGAGGTCACCTCCAGCGGCCTCCATGGCGCCAATCGGCTGGCGAGCAACAGCCTGCTGGAGGGGCTGGTCTACGGCGGCCGTGCGGGCGCCGCCGCTTCCGCCGACGCATTGGCAGTCGCGGCAAGTGGCGCGGAGGAGTTTCGCCTGCCGCCGATCTCGTTCCCGCGCGCCGCCGACGTCGGCGGCGACGCCCAGGGGGCCCTCGACCTCGCCGACATCCGCAACTCGCTGCGGGCGCTGATGTGGCGCCAGGTCGGCGTGGAGCGGGCCGAGGAGCCGCTGGCGGAGGCGCTGGAGACGGTCGAGGGCTGGTGCCGCTACGTGCTGCCGCGGCAGTTCGCCGATCCGCAGGGCTGGCAGCTGCAGAACATGCTCGAAGTGGCGCGGCTCATGATCCGCAGCGGCCTGGTGCGGCGCGAGACCCGCGGCGTCCACTTCCGCTCCGACCATCCCCGGGCGGACGACGCCTGGCGGTCGCACATCGTCTGGCGCCGGGACGTGACGGAGCCGTTCCTGGAGCCGATCCCGCCGGCGCCGGTCGCCGCGGCCGGCGAGTTGCTCGGCCATCATGGTCCCCGACCCCTCCGTTAGCGGCAGCAGTCAGCCGCTGACGGCCGGGCCATCTGCGGCCGCCAGGGGCGTTTTCCACGGGGGGTGATCGACCATCGCGACCCGATTGCGTCCCCCTTGCTTCGCCGCGTAGAGGCCGGAGTCCGCCAGATCCAGCAGCGCGTTCGCCGAGCCCGATGCCTCGGGTGGCAGCACCGCGACACCGGCCGACACCGTGACGACACCCCCGGCCCGCGGCGCGGCGGAAGGCAGGCGGGCGGCGCTGACGGCATGCACGATCCGCTCCGCCACAGCTCGCGCATCATCCGTGTCGGCGCCGGGTAGGATGATCAGGAACTCCTCCCCTCCCCAGCGGCCCAACACGGCCTCAGGGCCGCTGCACGCGGCGCGAATCAGGCCCGCAACCGTGGCCAAGCAGGTGTCGCCAGCGAGGTGCCCCGAGGAATCGTTGTAGCCCTTGAAGTGGTCGATGTCGGCCAGCACGACCGCCAAGGATCGACCCTGCTGCCGGGAAAGCGTCCAGGCGTCGTGGAGCGCGGCGTCGAGGTGGCGCCGGTTGGCCAGGCCCGTGAGCGGATCCGTACTCGCCAGGGCATGCAGATCGCGGACGGCAGCCGAGTCGTGGGCATGCTTCGCGAGCGCCAGTTCGATCGCCACCCTGAGGTCCCGGGCGCGGAACGGCTTGATGAGGAATCCGAACGGGCACACCTCCAGCGCCCGCTCGAGCGTGGCCTCGTCGGCCTGACCGGTGAGGAACACGATCGCCGTGTCGTGCCGCCGCGCGATCTCCCTGGCTGTGTCGATGCCATCGCCACCGTCGGCCAGCCGCACGTCCACCAGCACCACGTCCGGCCGCGTCTCCATCGCCAGGCGCACGGCCTCGGCCGAGGTGTCGACGACGCCGCAGACGTCGTAGCCCAGACCCGCCAGTTCCCGGGACAGGTCGAGGGCCGTGACCGCCTCAACTTCGACGATCAGCACCCGGCGGCATGAAGCGGCTGCGGTCGTCATGGCTCACACCGCACGACGGGGCCTCTCGAGACGCCATCCCGGGAAACTCCCTGGGCCGGCCGGGCGCTCCTCATGGCCGACCGGTTCCCGGGCGACATCGTGCAGCCGCAGGACACATTCCATGCCGAGGAGACGGCGAATGCTGTGCCGCTCGTTCTTCATCTTCACTCGTATCCTCCCTGCCGCGGGCCGGCCGCGGGTCCTACCGCCGCTCCAGACCCGGTTCCCGGAGTATAGAGCGGCTCGTGGAGCGGTCCGAAAAGGAGATTCATGAGCAGCAGCGACACATCCCCGTCGCGATGCGACGGCAGACGATGAATGGTTTATTCATGCCTCAATAAAGCCGGTGGAGCGACTCGCGCGACCAGGCCCGATTGCGGCTGCCGAAACTGCCGCCGCGCCCTCCCTGCCGGCAGCCGGGCCCACGGCTCCAGCAGCCCCATGTGGAATGCCGATCTCCCCGGAGCGGCCCGCCGGCATCGTCGTCGGCACGCCCTTCCCGACCCGCAGGGTCCGCCACCGGTCCGGAGCCGATCGCCCGCGAAGGATCGCAGCGCCACGAGACTGCCGCCCCTGCACGCATCCCCCTCCATGCGCTCCCAGACGCAGCCACTCCCATCGTGGATCGAACGGGTCGTCGCCAGTCGGACGGTGCGGTCGGGCTACGCCAGTGCGCTGGCCCACCTCGCCCTGCTCATCGCCCTCGCCCTGCTGGTGCCGCGCGGTGAGCGACCGCCGCGGCCGCGGACGATCGGGCTCGAATTCAACGCGCCGGGCGCGGGCGATGCCGACGTCGATGGGATGGCGATTGAGATCGCCGCAGCCGCCCCGCCTGCACCGGCCGCCGCCCCGGCTGTCGCCGACCTCGCCATCGCCCCCGAGATTTCCCCCGTCGACCCGAGCGCCGTCGAGCCGGTGGCGGAACCGACGCCGGACAGGCAATCGGCGCCGAGTGACACCGTCGTCAAAGCGGTCTCGGCCGCGCTCAAGCGGTCGACGCCGGCCGTCACGGACGGCATCGCGGGCACGACCAACGTGATGGACGGCCGGACCGCGGGCCGCGGGGCGGCGGTTCGGGGGCGGGGAGGCAGCCCGGCCAGCGAAGCGGCCGTCGAGCGGGGGTTGGCCTGGCTCTCCGCGCACCAGGCGGAGGACGGCTCGTGGCGATTCGATCTGTCCGGCTGCCGCTGCAACGGCGCCTGCCCAGACCCGGGCACGGTGGCGAGCACCACGGCGAGCACGGGCATCGCCCTCCTCCCCTTCCTCGGCGCCGGCCACACTCACGTCGATGGCCAGTACAGCCAGACGGTCGCCAGGGGCCTGGCCTATCTCGACAGCCGGTTGCGGCCCACGCCGCGCGGCGGCGACCTCGGCGAGGGAACGATGTACGGCCAGGGCGTCGCCACGCTCGCGCTGGCCGAGGCGTATTGCATGACGCGGGCCGACTTCCTCGCGGGCCCGGTCCGCGATTCAGTCCGCTTCATCGTGGCGGCCCAGGACTCCTACGGCGGTGGCTGGCGGTACCTGCCCGGCCAGCCCGGCGACGTCACCGTGACGGCCTGGCAGGTGGCGGCGCTCAAGAGCGCCGCGGTCGGCGGCATCGAGGTGCCCGGGACGGCGCTCGATGGCGCCGGCCGGTTTCTCGACCGGGTCCAGGCGCGGGGCGGCGCCGCCTACGGCTACCAGGGGCCGCGGGCCAAGCCCTGCACGTCGGCGATCGGCCTGCTCTGCCGGATGTACACCGGCTGGCACGAGGCCGACGTGATCGATCGCGGGCTCGCCGAACTTGCCCGGCCCGGGCCGGACCCGGCGGCGATCTACCAGAACTTCTACCTCGCCCAGGCGCTCCTGCAGCGCGACCATCCCGCCTGGCCGCGCTGGAACGCGAGGAATCGCGACCAGATCGTGGCCCAGCAGGCGCGGATCGGCCACGAGGCCGGCAGCTGGTTCTTCGCCGATCCCGACTCGGCGCCGGGGGGCCGCCTCGCCCATACCGCGCTCGCCGTCCTGACCCTCGAGGTCTACTACCGGATGCTGCCGATCTACGGCCCCCGGGCGGTGGAGTGACCGCAGCCGGCCCTCCCCCGCCGGCGGCCTATACTTCGTTTCGTCCGGAGCCTTGACGGCGCCGGCACGACGAAGAGTCCGGTGCAATGCGGCTCGTGACCTACTCGTGGTTGGCGGTGGTGCTGGCCGTGGCCAGCGCGGCGATCGGCTGGCTCGGCATCGCCGGCTGGATGGCGGCCGCCGTGCTCGTCGCCAGCATCGGCATGCACGTCGCGGGCAACGCCATCGGCACGCGGTTGCGGGACGACACCGACCGGGATCTCGATCGCCTCGGGGTCCGGCCGGGGGCCAAGGTGGACGTGCCCGTCGCGCAGCCGGGACACCTGCAGCGGACCACCCACCTCGGCCTGCTGATCCCGGTCTCGGCGGGGATCGGCGGCCTGTGCGGCGGCGCGATCGGCGCCGGCTGCCTGCTGACGCTGACTACCTGCTCGACCGCGGGCGCCGTCATCGGCGGGACGTCGGCGGCCGTCATCGGCGGCCTCGCCGGGTTTCTCACGGCCAGTTTCGTGGCGATCGTTCGCCACAGCCTCCGCGAGGCGATCGCGGCGGAACGGACGACCGCGCCGCGCGACCGTTCGGCCTGAGACGGGCCCCGTGGATCGCCCGGGCCGTCCGTGGTACAACCGCGACACGGCGTCGCTCAGCGGCTGCCGCCCCCCCGGAGCGACCAGTCATGGCCAAGCCCCACCGCGGCCTCAAGAAGGCGAATCACGGCGCGCGTCCCGCCAACAGCAAGGCCCGCAAGGCCAAGCGGAAGCACATCCGCACATAACAGCCCTCGACACCCCCTTCCCCGCCGATCGCAGGAACGACCACCGTGGCCCCGCGCGACTACATCATCCACCCCGACGAGTACGACGTCGACCGGGTGATCGCCGACATCCACGAGATCCGCCGCTGGAACATGCAGCGGTTCGAGATGGAGCAACTGACGGCGATCATCCACGAGGACCATGAGCGGTGCCTGTGCGTCGGCTACAAGGACGTGACCCAGGATGAGTTCTGGGTCCGCGGGCATTTTCCCAGCGTTGCCCTGATGCCCGGGGTCATGATGTGCGAGGCGGCGGCCCAGTTGTCCAGTTACTTCACGCGTCGCTACGACCTGCTCCAGGCGAAGGTCATCGGCTTCGGCGGGCTGGAGGAGGTGCGGTTCCGCGAGCCCGTGGTTCCGGGCGATCGGCTCGTGATCGCCGTCGAGAAGATCCGCGTCCGGCCCAAGGCGATGATCGTCTGTCGCTTCCAGGGCCTCGTTCGCGACCGGATCGTCGTCGATGGGATGATCAAGGGCGTGCCGCTGCCACTCGAGGTGCTGGTGCCGGCGGCGGGCGGCCCGGAAGCCGGCGGCTGAACGCGTCGATCGACCCCTGGCCAGCCCTCACGCCCATGCCACGCCGCCCCCCCAAAAAGCCTGACCCCGCGGTCGACCTGTCGGCACACCTGCTCCCGTTGGGCGGCCTGCCCGTCCCCTGCGATCCGGCGACGCTGTTCGCCGGCGACGCTCCGCTGGAGCTCGAGGTCGGGAGCGGCAAGGGGCTGTTCATCGCGGCGGCGGCCGCCGCCCGCCCCGACCGCAACTTCCTCGGCGTGGAGATCAGCGCCGGCTACGCCCGGCTCTGCGCCGGCCGCCTGGCTGCGGGCGGGGCGGCCAACGCCCGGATCGTTCATGGCGACGCCACGTTCCTCGTGCGCAGCCTGCTGCCAGACCGGTGCCTGGCCGCGGTCCACGTCTACTTTCCCGACCCGTGGTGGAAGGCCCGGCACCGCAAGCGCCGCGTCCTGTCGGAGCCGTTCCTGACGCACGTCGGACGCACGCTCGTCAGCGGGGGCGAATTGCACGTCTGGACCGACGTCGAGGAGTACTTCCTGGAGGCGATGGCGGCGGCCCGGGCCACGGGTCTGTTCGCCTCCCCACGGGATGAGCAAGCCGCCGAGCCGCGGCACGACCTCGACTACCGCACCCACTTCGAACGCCGCACGCGGCTGGCCGGCATGCCGGTGTGGCGGGCGGCGCTGGTTCGCACCGACGCGGCGGCCGGGTGCGCGAGGGTTCCGCCACCGCTTCTCCAGGCGACGGGCCCGGACGCGAACCCGGCCTGAACCGCGCGGCACGTCATCCGCGGCACATCAGCCGGCCGGGATCGCCTCGTAGGTCCGCCCCGAGCCGCCCCGCGCCGTCTGGCCGAGGGCGATCTGGTAGAGCCGTTCTCCGGCCGGCGTCGGATAGTGGCCCGTCAGGCAGGCCTGGCAGAGCTCGTCGGCGGCGAAACCGATCGACCGGGCGACCGCCTCGACGGGCAGGTAGCGGAGCGAATCGGCGCCGAGGCGGGCGGCCATCGCCCCCTGCGCCTCCTCGGTAAGCGGGCCGCCGCCGAGGAATTCCGGGGCAAACAGTTCGTCGATCGTCGACATGTCGATGCCGTAGAAGCAGGGGGCGACGATCGGCGGACAGGCCACGCGGACGTGGATTTCTCGGGCCAGGCCGAGCGACCGCATCCGGCCGAGCAGGACCTTCATCGTCGTGCTGCGCACGATCGAGTCCTCGACGAGGATCACCCGCTTCCCTTCCAGCACCTCGCGGAGCGGCGTGTACTTCGTCTCCGCCTTCTGCCGCCGGCTGGCGGCGCCGTCGATGAACGTCCGGCCGGTGTAGCGGTTGCGGATCAGGCCCTCGACCGACGGAATGCGCAGCTGGTAGGCCATCGAGTCGGCGGCGGCCTTGCTCGTGTCGGGCACCGGGACCACGACCGTGTCGTCGTCGATCGGCATCGTCTCCAGACGGGCCAGTTCCTCACCCAGCCGCTTGCGGGTCAGGTACACGCTGCGGTCATCCATCGTGCTGGCGACGTTCGCGAAGTACACCCACTCGAAGAAGCAGTGGGCACGGCGCGGGCTGGCCGCGAACCGTTCCACGCGCGCGTTCTCGCCGTCCACGAGCAGGGCCGTGCCCGGCTCCAGGGAGCGGATCGACTCTGCGGGAAAGCCGAGGTTGAGCAGGGCGACGCTCTCGCTGGCGGCCGCCACGAGCGGCCCGAGCTGGGCATGCACCAGCGGTCGGATGCCGAGCGGATCGCGGGCCACGATCAGCCGTCCGCAGGCGTCGAGGAGGGCGATGTTCCAGGCGCCGTCGAAGCGGGACGAGATCGCCGCCAGCATCTGCACGGGGTCGGGATCCGCGTCGCCGGCGAGCTCGTGGCCGATAGCGTGCATGATCACCTCGGTGTCGTTGTCGCGGGCGAGGTGGTTGTCGTCGGCGGCGAGGATCTCGCCGCGGAGCGCGGGGTAGTTCGCCAGCTGGCCATTGAACCCGAAGGCGAACCACTTCCGCTTCTGGATGTGGGGCCGCTCCAGCGGCTGGGCGTAGCCGCGGTCGTCGGCCCCGCAGGTGGCGTAGCGGACGTGGCCGATCGCGGCCCGGCCCGCATGCTGCTCCATGAGGCTTTCGTACTTGCCCCGATGGCTCATGCGAAACACCTCGCTGACGCTGCCCACATCCTTGTAGGTGGCGAGCAGTTGGGCCCGGGCGGGGTTCCAGACCGTCATGCCGGCCGAGAGCTGGCCGCGGTTCTGGATGTCGAGGAGCATCCGCGGCACCAGCCGCGACACCTCCTCCTGCCCCTGGAGCGGACAGAGCGGCGACTGCTCCGCGGTCCGCAGGTGGTAGATGGCAACCAGGCCGCACTCGTGCTGGAGGTCGCTCATCTGCGGGCTTCCGGGCGGGTCGGCGGCGGGACCAGGGGCCGCGCCGGCGGCCACGTGGCCGAGTGCGACCCCGCATCAGCGAATATACGGGCCGCCTCGTCCGCCGCTCAACATGCGCCGGCCGGACGGCGGATTTCCGCACCTGTTCCGGTGGTCACGCCGACTGCGGAGCGGGTAGGATTCCGTCTCGTGATCCCGAAATCCCCGGGACGGGCGCCTCCGCGGCCATGGTTTCCCCGATGACCGACTCCCTGCGTCACGAGTTCGTCGCCGCGGCGCGGATGATCGTCGTGAAGGTCGGCACCCGCGTGCTCACCGGACCCGACGGCCTGCTCGACGCCGCTCGAATCGAGTCCCTCGGCCGCCAGTTCGACGCCGTCCTCGCGGGCGGCCGGCAGGTCGTGCTCGTCAGTTCGGGGGCCGTGGGGGCCGGCATGGGGCGGATGGGGCTCGCCCGCCGCCCGGAGGAATTGGCCGGGCTGCAGGCGGTTGCGGCGATCGGCCAGAGCTGCCTGATCGAGGCCTACGAACGGGCGCTGCGCGGCCGCGGCCGCCACGTCGGGCAGGTGCTCCTCGTGGCCGATGATTTCCAGGACCGGACCCGCTATCTCAACATCCGCAACACGCTCCGCGCCCTGCTCGACTACGGTGCCATCCCGGTCATCAACGAGAACGACACGGTGAGCGTCGAGGAGCTACGGACGTCGTTCGGCGACAACGACCGGCTCGCGGCCCTCGTGGCCACGCTCCTCGGGGCACCGCTCTTGGTCCTTCTTTCCGACGTCGAGGGACTGTTCGACCGGCATCCTGCCGAGCCAGGCGCGCGGATCCTCGGCCATGTCTCCAGGATCGACGCCGCCGTGGAGGGGCTGGCCCGCGACCGGCTCGGCGGTCTTTCCAAGGGGGGAATGGCGAGCAAGATCGCCGCCGCCCGGATCGTCACCGAGTCGGGTAGCGGTTGCATCATCGCCTCGGGCCGCGACGACCGAGTGCTGGAGAGAATCTGCGCCGGCGAGCCGGTGGGGACCCTGTTCACCGGGCGGACGGAGACGATGCCCGCCTGGAAGCGGTGGCTCGGCTGGTCTACCGACGTCCGCGGCGCGGTCGTGGTCGATGCCGGGGCCCGCGACGCCGTCGTCGCCGGGGGACGAAGCCTGCTGGCCGCCGGCATCACGGCGGTCCGGGGTGATTTCGCCGCCGGCGACGCCGTCGCCCTGGAGACGGCGGGGGACCGGCCGTTCGCCCGCGGCTTGGTCAATTATCCCGCCACCGACCTGCGCAGGATCGTCGGGCTGAAGACCGACGCGATCGCCGCCGTGCTCGGCTACTGCCCGTACCAGGAGGTGATTCACCGCGACAACCTGGCGGTCACCTGCCGCGAGACGGCCTCATGCTGACCGCCACGGAACTTTCCCGGCCATGCCTCCGGCGCGGCCACGCCTCCGGAACGGAGTCGCCGCACCAGCGATGATCATCGAACTGCTGATCGTCCTCGCCTTGATCCTCGCCAACGGATTCTTTTCGGGGGCGGAGATGGCGATCGTCGCCAGCCGCCGCGGCAGGCTCCGGCAACTGGCCGCCGACGGCGACGCGGCCGCGCGGACCGCGCTCGAGCTCGCGAGCAGCCCCGACCGCTTCCTGCCCACGGTCCAGATCGGCATCACGCTCGTGGGCACCCTGGCGGCGGCCTACGGCGGCGACCGGCTGGTGAGCGACCTGGCCCGCTGGATCAAGGAACATGCCCCGGCTTGGCTGGCGGACTGGGCCCAGCCGATCGCGCTGGTCGTGTTCGTGGCCCTGCTGTCGTTCGTCACGCTGCTCCTCGGTGAACTGGTGCCGAAGCGGCTCGCCCTGCGCCGTGCCGAGTCGTTCGCCCGGCTGGTGGCCCCGGCGATGCACTGGTTCTCGCGGGTCACGCGGCCGCTGGTGTGGGTGATGAGCCGCGCGACGTCAGCCGTGCTCTTCCTGCTCGGCGTCCGGGCCGAGCACGAGCCGAGCGTCTCGGTGGACGACATCGAGCACCTCCTGGAGGCGGGCAGGGCCGAGGGGGTGCTGGAGGCCGTGGAGCAGGCGGTGGCTGCCGAGGCGCTGCGGCTCGGCGAGCGGACCGTCCGCGACATCATGCGGCCGCGGATCGACCTCGACGCCCTCGACATCGAGACGCCGGGGGGCGAGATCCTCGGCGCCATCGCCATGGCCGGCTATTCCCGGCTCCCGGTCTACGAGGGCTCGCTCGACCACATCCTCGGCTACGTGTTGCTCAAGGACGTGCTCCGGCACACCTGGATGGGCTGGCCGCTGGAGCTGCGCAAGATGCTTCACCGCGCCCTGTTCGTGCCCGAGACGATGCCGCTCGACCGGCTCCTCGGGCTGTTCCAGCGCGAAAAGAACCAGCTCGCCATCGTCCTCGACGAGTACGGCGGGACGGAGGGGCTGGTGACGCTGGAGGACGTGCTCGAGGAACTCGTCGGCGAGATCCACGACGAGCACCGCACGGAGACCGCGGACTTCGTGCAGCGGGCGGACGGCTCGTGGCTGGTGGACGGTGGGGCCAGCATCGAGGAGCTGGTGCGCCGGCTGGAGGTGCGTCCCGACGGCCTGCCCCGCGATTACTCCACGGTGTCGGGCCTCGTGCTCGCGGAACTGGAGCGGATTCCGGCGACCGGGGACCAGGTCGAGTGGCGCGGCGTGGTGCTGGAGGTCGTCGACATGGACGGGCGGCGGATCGACAAGCTCCTCGTCCGCCGCGCCTGAGACATCTAGCCGCGGCTCGCCTTGGCGAGGTCGAGGACGTCCTGGAGCACGAACGGCATGGGCAGCGGCTCGCCGAAATGCCGGTCGAGCAGGCTCCGGTAGCGGTCGATCTCGTCGGCCATCTCCTCGGCGGTCCGCTCGTCCCGGCGCAGGACGGGAGACGCGTCGAGCACCTCGCGCCAGGCGGCGAACGCCTCCTCGTAGGCCGTGCGGGCCGCCTGGAGGTCGGCTTTCCGATCCGCCTCGTGGGCCTGCCAGAGCCGTTCCCGGGCCCGCAGGGCCGGCGCCGTGGCCTCGGCGATCGCGCACGCCCGCCAGAAATCGAAGCTCACGATCTCCCGGTAGCGTTCGATGATCTCGGCCGTCTTCAGCGCCTCGTCGTGGAGCCGGGCCAGTTCGCGGGCCCGGTCACGAACGGAATCCGGCGCCTCGCGGGCCACCAGCGGCCAGGTCGGTGTCGAGGCCAGGTAGGCCTCCGCCGCCACCTGCTGCTGGGCCGGCGTGCGCGATGCCGGCGGGGTCTCGACGGCCAGCCGCTGCTCCGCGGGCAGCGTCTCGTGAAGGCGGCGTTCCAGGGCGGCGAATCGTCCCGGGAGCAGGGCCTCGAGCTCCTTCGCCAGCCGCGCGGCCTTGGCCTCCTGCTCCTCCTTGAGCGCCAGCCGGATCGGCACGCGCCAGCTCGTGGGGATCTCGCGGCTGGCGTACGCGGCGAGGTCCTTCTGTGCCCGGGCCCAGGCGTCGCCCGCGGCGCTGCCGAACGTCCCTTCGGACTCCAGTGCCCGGGCGTAGTTGATCGACCACTTCATGACGTGGCTGTGGAAGACGAGCGGATTCGGCACCGGATACCCGGCATCGACGATCGCCTGCGCGGCGCGGTACTTCTCCCTGCCGACCAGCCAATTGTCCCGCTCTGGCCTGGTCCGCTCAGGGTCGTCGCGGAGATGGAAATCGTCATCGTCGCGGAACAGGCGACGAAACTGCCGCTTCTCGTCCGCCGTGCCGATCTTGTGGCCGATGAACCAGCCCATCTGCCCGGGGAGCCGCGGCTCGGTCCGGTTCATGCGCATGCCCTGACGGAGGAACTCGATGCCCTTGATGACCCAGGCATACCGGTGGCGGTAGTCGTCGAACTCCATCGAGATGTTGTAGGACAGGTTGTGGGCCTGGAAGTCCCAGACGCTGAAAAAGTGCGGCTGGAGCTTGGTCATCTGCTCGAGCGCGGCGGACAGGCTCGTCCAGTCCTTGACCATCTTGTAATGGTTGATCCGGTCCCAGAGGAGCGCGACGGCGACGTTCTTCAGCCCCAGCGTGGCCAGGCGCAGCGTCTCACCGGTGGCGTCGACGTCCCCCAGCCCCGCCTGCGCCAGCCCGCTGGCCGACCGCATCCGCGCCAGCGTGCCCCCGGCGGTCTTCTGGTCCGCCGGCTGGCTCAACGCCGACAACGGCACGAGGAGGGCCGCGATCACCACCAGTGCCACCACGGTCTCCGTCCGCATGCCGAGCAGCGGCCCAGCGGAGCCGCTCGGCTGTCCCACCACGAAGTCTCGGTCGTTCATGTCGATCCCACCTCCCGACTGCGAAGAAAGAACGCCCCGGCGACGACCAGCACGGCGAGATACCCGAGCGTCTCCGCGGCGTCCATGGCGACGCGGTCGAGGGGAATGTCGAAGCCGCCGGCCACGAAGTCGGACGTGCCCAGGGCCGAGAGCGACGGAAACAGGCCCGCCGCCAGGCGGAGCGGCGCGAGCAGGGCCGTGTCGATCCACTTCATCCAGCGGACCGCCGCCGTATCGGCCAGTTCCGCCATGATGCTCGCCTGGGTCACGATCCGGTAGAACGATTCGATCGGCCCGCCCCCCGGCGCCTGCAGCGTGTCGCCCGTGACCTGGCTGGTGAAGAGTTTGAAGATGAAGTCGCGGAACTGGCCGACGAGCAGGATCGACAGCGTGCCAAACAGGGCGACCGGCCCGGCGACGACGGTGCTGAACACGACGCCGAGGGCCGTCAGCAGGAGCATCTGGAACCAGATGCCGAGGCAGCTCTTGGCGTAGTTGAGGACGAACGACCCGTCGCCGGCACGCAGGTAGCAATCGGCCTGCGCGACTCCGAAATACTGCCCCGGCTCGAGGCACTGGATGACGATCTCCACGCGGCCGTCCGCGACCAGTTCCTCGAACAGATCGACCTCGCGGCGCCCCCCGTCGGCCGCCGCGACCGCGAGCCGGCGTGGAATCGGATGCCGGTCGGGCGTCGCCTCCTTGGCGATGAACACGATCGGATCGCTCTGCAGCCGGGTGACGGGATTGCGGACGCGGATGCTACCGCTGATCCCCCTGTCGATCTGCCCCTTGTGGGTGCGGAACACGTGGACCTCGAGTTCCAGGGGCAGGCCGTCGGGAAACTCCTGCTCCCGGACCGCTGCGAACGACCAGATCGCGGCCGCCAGCGTGCCTCCCTCGATGTAGGACCGGTAGGCCCATTCGTCCCCGACGCTGATTCCCTTCGCCATCGGCACGCCGTTGCGACCGAGAAAAGAGAGCCGGCCCCGCAGCGGTCGTCGGGCCTCGAGGATTCCCTCGGGCGCCTCCACGACGTGCCTGCCGCCCCCCGCAGCGCGGACGCGGTGGGTATGCCCCTGCTCCAGTTCCGCGACCCCCGTACCCGCGGCATCGAGCCGGACGCGGTGCCTGTGGCCGTGGTCGAGGCTCGTCTGCCCCGCGGACCCGATCGGGTCGCCCGCGTCGTTGCGGATCTCGACGAGACTGCCGGCCTCGACGGTGTGGGAGTGGGCGACGCCACGCGCGACGAACACCCAGC
Source organism: Planctomycetia bacterium (assembly GCA_014192425.1). Taxonomy (NCBI): domain Bacteria; kingdom Pseudomonadati; phylum Planctomycetota; class Planctomycetia; species Planctomycetia bacterium. The sequence goes on from BJHK01000004.1 coordinate 14,635, forward strand.
CGGCGAGTCCCATGATCGCGAGCAGGCCGGTGCCCACCAGCGCGAACCCGAGAATCCGGCCGAGCACGATTTCGCCGCTGCGTGCCGGCTTGGTGGTCACGGTCTGGATCGCCTTGGCCTTGAAGTCCGCCGGCAGGCTGAAGACGGCCAGCAGCAGCGTCACCGCGCAGACGAGAAAGTTGGTGGACCCGAGGATGAATTCGACCCGCAGCCGTCCCGGGTTGACGCTCGCCGGATCGAGGAACCAGCCGGCGAAGACGACGATCAGGGCGAACAGGCCGAGGACCACGAGGACGTGCCGGCGCAGCGACTCCTGCACCGCCAGCCGGGCCAGGGCCCAGGTCCGCCGCCACGAGGTCGCGGCCAGGTCACGGCCGACGCCCACGAGGCCGCGGTACACCCGGTCGCCGGCGCTGACCGGGCCGACGACGAGCGTATGCAGCAGCCAGCAGCCGGCCGCGACCATGACGGCGAGGATGGCCACGCTCACCAGGTAGCCGCCGACCGCCGGGCCGAGCCATGTCAGGAACGGGGGAATGTCCTCTTCGAGCACCATGCCGCCACCTACAGGCGCCCGTCCCGATCCGCGGGGGCATCCCGCCGGGCGCGGCGACCGGGCCGCGCCTCCGTGTCGCGAACCACCTCCAGGAACAGGTCCTCGAGCGTGGTTGTCGGGTTGCCGATCTCGATGCCCGAGACGCCGTGTCGTTCGAGCACCGACCGGACCTCCGCCACCGCGGCGGCCGGCAGATTGCGGGCCCGGATCTGCGTCACGTCGGTGACCCGGAGCAGGTCCTCGACGCGGCCGAGTTCCTTGAGCTCTCCCTGGTGCAGGACGGCGATCCGGTCGCAGACGTCCTCGACGTCGGCGAGCAGGTGGGAGGACATGATCACCGTCTTGCCCCGGGCCTTGAGGTCGAGGATCAGATCCTTCATCTCGCGGGTGCCGATCGGGTCGAGGCCGCTGGTCGGCTCGTCGAGGACGACGAGCTCGGGGTCGTTGATCAACGCCTGGGCGACGCCGATCCGCCGCGTCATCCCCTTGGAGTATTCCTTGAGCTGGCGGTTCTTGTCCCGACCGAGCCCGACCATCTCGATGAGTACGTCGGCCCGGCGCTTCCGTTCGGCCGGCGGCATGTCGAACAGCCGTCCGTAGAAGTCGAGCGTCTCCTCGGCGTCGAGGAACTTGTAGAGGTAGGACTCCTCGGGCAGATACCCGATGCGTTCGTTCTTGCCGACGTCACCGGCATCGCGACCGAAGACGAAGGCCGCCCCCGACGTGGGAAAGAGCAGGCCGAGGATGAGTTTGATCGTCGTGGTCTTGCCCGATCCGTTGGGCCCGAGCAGGCCGAAGATCTCGCCACGGCGGATCGTCAGGTCGAGCGGCTTGAGGGCCACCTTCTTGCTGCGGCCCCAGAAGTCGCGGTAGGTCTTGGAAAGGTTCCTGGTCTCGACGACCAGCTCGCCGCCAGACGCGGCCCCCGCCCGGGGAGCGGGATCCCCTTCTTTCCCGGAATCGCTCATCGGCATCGCCTCCGCACGCTGCAGACGCTCCGTCGGGAACGCCTTCTTCGGTTGTACCTCATCGACGCTCCAGCGCCGTGCAGATCCCGTGAACGGCCTGCAATCTTCGGCAACCGCGCCGGTTGACAGGGCGACACCAGAAGCCTACACTGCTGCTGTTGAGAATGATTCTCGTTATTCGAAACGCATTTTTCAAGCCCCTGAGTTGCAAAAATGGCTGCAGCACTGGTCAAGATGCCCGCCCTGTCGATCGGCCAATTTCGTCGGCGGTTTCCGCACCGCCCGTCCGCTCGCCAGGCGGGTTTCACCCTCGTCGAACTGCTCGTCGTGATCGCGATCATCGCCGTGCTGATCGGCCTGACGATTCCGGCGGTGCAGAGCGCCCGCGAGTCGGTCCGACGGGCGTCCTGCCAGAACAATCTCAGGCAGCTCGGGCTGGCGGTCGCCAACTACGAGCATTCGAAACGCTGCTTTCCGGCCTCGGCGCTGGCCGTTGCCAGCGGCACAGAGTCCCCGTGGTCCGGCCAGGCCCAGCTCCTTCCCTTCCTCGAAGGCGACGTGGTCTTCCGGCGGATCGATTTCTCGAAGCCCTACGGCAATGATGCCAACAAGGCGCTGTTCCCCCCGAACGGCGTCGCGGCGACACGGGTGGACGTGCTGGTCTGCCCGAGCGAGAAACGCGCCGAGCCGGTTCTCGACGGGTCCGGAGCAGCCAAGCATTTTCCGCTCAACTACGGCCTCAACACCGGGGCGTATCTCGTCTTCGACCCCGCGACCGGGGCCGACGGTGGCGGCGCCTTCGCACCGTTCAGGCAGGTGCGGCCCAGCCAGTTCACGGACGGACTGAGCAACACGCTGGCGTTCGCCGAGGTCAAGGCCTTCACGCCCCGCTGGCAGGACGTTTCCTCCATGCCCGTGACGCCGCCGACGGACGGCGCTGCCGCCGCGGCACTCGCGACCGGCGGCAGTTTCTCCACCGAGGCCGGCCACACCGAGTGGGTCTGTGGCCGCACTGTGCACATCGGCTTCACGACCGCCCTGCCACCGAATACGCGGGTTGCCTACCGGCACTCGGACGGCAAGGAGTATGACGTCGACCTGACGTCTCCCCGGGAGACGGGCCCCACGAAGGCCTCGAACATGCAGCCCGATGCGACCCGCGCCGTGGTCACCTCCCGCAGCCATCACAGCGGCGGTGTGAACGTCAGCTTCATGGACGGCTCGGTCCGCTTCATGCAGTCGGACATCGACGGCTTCACATGGCGGGCCCTCGGGACGAGGGCCGGCGGCGACGTCCCCACGGGGCTGTGATCCACAGCCAAACCCATCTCCGGCCGGCCAGCGGCCTCAGCGGGTCGCTTGGGTCGCCGAAGCGGACGTCGGGCTCCCGGCCGTCATCTTGGTCGCCGCTTCGACGACACGAAACGCCGCCTGGAGTTCCCAGGGGGCGAAAAACGGCTCGTCGGGGTCGCCACCAGCGTGGTCGATCTTCTCCGCTGCCAGCCGTTCCCAGGTGAGACCGTTGGCGAGGTGCCAGGCGGCCGCCTGGGCGACCTTCTGCGGGATCTCGCCGCGGCCGAGCGCCTCGAGCACCACTGCCACCTTCGGATCCTTGGAGTGCGACTCGAGGGCCACGAGCTTGTAGGTGACCCGCTGCGAGGGCTCCGGCTTGCCATGCTCGAGGCAGACCGTGGGCACGCGGATGGTCCGCATCTTGCCCGGCATCACGGTCAGGCCGGCGGCGACGTCAGCCAGCCGCAGTTGACCACCCGCCTCTTGATCCCCGGCATCGAAGTCGGCGATGGCGAGGTCCATCACCTGCCGCAGCGACCACTTCGCCACGGGCTTGTCATGGAGCCAGGCGGCCGCGTCCGCGCCGTGGGCGACGTACGCGTCGAGGAGCCACGCCGGGGCCTGGAAGCGCATCCAGCCGCGAAACCGCACCCAGCGCGGATCGTGCGCGCCGTACACTTCACGGGCGACCCAGCAGAACATGCCGCCGTTGCCGGGGGCGCCACCGATCCCCATGCCCGCCTGGTTCACGCCGCCGCCGGTCACCTGGGGCGACCCTGCTTGGCCGAAGCCGGCCATGTTGCCGTTGGCCCCGATGCCTCCCTGGTTTCCCATGCCCACCTGCGCCAGCACCGGCACCCCGGCGAACGTCGCCGGCATCTTCAATGTCAGCGGCCGATCGGCCTTGTTGGTGACGACGATCTGCGCCGACCGCGAATCATTCTGGACGAGTTTCACCTCGGCGAGGCCGTCGGTCGCGGCCGCGAGGAGTTCCCGAACCTCCGTTTCGGCGGCCAACGAACGGCCGCCCTTCGTCGGGCCGTCGGCCGCGCCGACCTGGGCGACGAGCGATGCGAGAATGCAGAGGAAGGCAGGCCGCAACATGGCAGAGGTCTCCGGGAAGAACCGCGCGAACCGGGGGCTGTGGCGGAACTCTCCAAGAATAGCATCGTCCACTAAGGCAGAACAAAGAATTGCCCCGGCGGAACGGGCCGGCGACACCGGTCGTAGCGGTCGCGCCGCCGCGCCGGCAGGCCCTGCCGGGCATGCTGTCTGCAGCAAAAGCCCCGGTTCCTGCGACTAACGCTTGCTGAACTGCGTGCCGCGCCGGGCACCCCGTAGGCCGTACTTCTTGCGTTCCTTCATCCGGCCGTCGCGGGTCAGCAGACCGCTCTGGCGGAGCGGTTCGGCCAGATCGGTCTCCAGGGCCTTGAGGGCTCGGGCAATGCCCAGCCGGCAGGCGCCCGCCTGGCCCGTGAGACCGCCGCCGTCGACCGTGATGTCCACGGTCACGGCTCCCTGCTTGCCGACCTGCTCGAGGACGCCAGCCACGAGCACCCGGTCCTTGATGGCTGGAAAGTAGGCATCGAGTTCACGACCGTTGACCGTGATCGCACCCGACCCGGGACGGAGACGCACCCGGGCCACGGCCGTCTTGCGCCGGCCCGTCGCCGTGATGTGATCCCCGGTCCGTGCCGATCTGACGCCCTGCTCAACAGCCATGATGATGCCTCTCTTTGTCTGTCCGTGTTGCCGCGGCTCGATGCACCGCGGTGGAATGTCGTGTCGTGTCCGCTCTTCGGTTCGAGGACGTCACTTCGCGCCGACCACGAGCGGCTCGGGCTGCTGCGCCTGATGGGGGTGATCCGCGCCGGCATAGACCTTCAGTTTGTCGAGCATCTGCCGGCCGAGCCGCGTCTTGGGAAGCATCCTGCGGACAGCCTCCTCGATGATCAGTTCCGGGCGACGATCCCGGCGGTGCTCGGCCGTCTCCGACCGCAGACCCTGGTAGCCGGTGTACCAGCGGTAGGTCTTCTGTTGCCACTTCTTGCCGGTGAACTGCACCTTGTCGGCGTTGATCACGACGACAAAGTCGCCGGTGTCGACGTGGGGAGTGTAGGTGGGACGGTGCTTGCCCATCAGCACCATGGCCAGTTCGCTCGCCAGCCGGCCGACGATCCGATCACTGGCATCCACGACCCACCAGCGCTGTTCCACTTCGCCCGGCTTGGCCATGTAGGTTTTCATCGCGTCGCGCTGCCTGTCCTGTTGCTCGTGTGGGGGGATTCGGACCGTGCCCGGGTTCGCCGGCGGGGGTCCGGGGCGGGAGTCCGACCCGCCGGGAGCCCCGAAGAGTAGCACTGGCTTCCCGGGCAGACAAGCGGCAGTGACGAGGCCGCAGAACGGGGGCATTCGGGGGGACAGGCCTGCCTCCGACCGGGCCGCGGCCTGCCGCGGGTTGCGTGATCCCCGTCCGCACAGGAGACTTTGCGACCGTCCCGCGGCGGTTCGCGGGGCGTCTCGTCCACCCCCGCCACCGGTCGTCCCCGATGAAGGTTGCCGTCGTCAAAGAAACGTTTCCCGGCGAGCGGCGCGTGGCGCTCGTGCCGGCCGCGATCCCGCCCCTCGTCAAGTCGGGGCTGGAGATCCTCGTCGAGTCATCCGCCGGTTCGGCGGCTGGCTTCGCCGACGACGACTACCGGGCCGCCGGTGCAACGGTCGTGTCGCGCGACGAGGCGTTCGCCGCCGACTGCGTGCTCTTCGTGCGAACCTGCGGCGCCTGTGGCGACGGCTGGCACGCCGACCGAGACCGTCTCCGGCCCGGGGTCATCCTCATCGGCCTCTGCGACCCCCTCTCGTCGGCCGACGCCTGCCGCGAGGCCGCCGACCGCGGTGCCACGCTCTTTTCGCTCGAACTCGTGCCGCGGATCACGCGGGCCCAGAGCATGGACGTCCTCTCCAGCCAGGCCAACATCGCCGGCTACCGGGCCGTGCTCCTCGCGGCCACCTCCCTGCCGCGCATCCTGCCGATGATGACCACGGCCGCCGGCACGCTCACGCCCGCCAAGGTCCTGGTGCTCGGGGCCGGCGTCGCCGGTCTGCAGGCGATCGCCACCGCCAAGCGGCTCGGGGCGCAGGTCAGCGCCTACGACGTCCGCCCCGCGGTCAAGGAGCAGGTGCAGAGCCTCGGTGCCAAGTTCGTCGAACTGCCGCTGGAGACCGGCGCGAGCGAGACCGCCGGCGGCTATGCCAAGGCGATGGGGGAGGAGTTTTACGCCAAGCAGCGCGAACTCCTCGGCAAGGTGGTGGCCGAGAGCGATGCCGTGATCTGCACCGCGCTCATACCCGGCCAGAAGGCACCGGTCCTCGTGACCCGCGAGATGGTGGCGCGGATGAGGCCCGGCAGCGTGATCGTGGACATGGCCGCCGAGCGCGGCGGCAACTGCGAGGGCTCGCGGCCGGACGAGACGCTGGTCATCGACGGCGTCACCATCCTCGGGCCGACGAACCTGCCGGCCGACGTGCCCGCGCACACCAGCCAGCTCTACGCCCGCAACGTGGCCACGTTCCTCGCCCACCTCGTGAAGAGCGGCCTGCCGAACGTCTCCGCCGACGACGAGATCTGCCGCGACACGCTCGTCGCCCGCGGCGGCCAGCTCGTTCACCCGAAGGTCCGCGAGCGGGCCGGCCTGCCGCCGCTCGCGGCCCCCGCGCCGGCCGCCGGCTGACGCCGCCGGCGTTCCCCGCACGCCCAGCACGCGAACCCCGAATCCCAGCCCCGAGCCCCGGAATCCCAGCCATGCCGCTCGCCCAGATCGCCATCCTCCTCGCCGATGCCGCCACGCCCGACGCCACCGCGACCGGGGACGCCGCCGCGAAGTTCATCCGCCTGCTCACCGTCTTCCTGCTGGCGATGTGGGTCGGCTTCGAGGTGATCATGAAGGTCCCGCAGCGGCTGCACACGCCGCTGACGAGCGGCTCCAACGCGATCTCCGGGATCACGGCCGTCGGGGCGATCATCGTCGCCGCGAGCGTCGCCGCCTCGGGCTTCAGCTTCGGCAACTGGCTCGGCCTGTTCGCGGTCGTGCTCGCGATGATCAACGTGGCCGGAGGGTTCGTGGTCACCCACCGGATGCTCGCCATGTTCAATCCCAAAAAGAAGTAGGCCGTCATGACGACCCAAGCCTGGATCAATCTCGCCTACCTCGCCGCGTCGATGCTGTTCATCGTGGCCTTCAAGCTCATGACCGGCCCGCGAACGGCCGTCCGCGGCAACTACCTCGGCGCCGCCGGCATGGCCATCGCCCTACTGGCCGCCTGCTGCGAGCCCGAAGTCGGCAAAACGCTCGCTGCCCGGGGAGGATGGCCGCTCGGGCTCGTCGCCGTGGCCGCCGTGATCGGCGCGGTGATCGGCGCCGTGATGGCCGTCAAGTATCCGATGACGGGCATGCCGCAGATGGTGGCCCTGCTCAACGGCTTCGGCGGCGCGGCCTCGACGCTCGTGGCCGGGGCCGAACTGTGGAACAAGCCGCTCGCCGCGGAGGGAGCGCGGGACCTCGAATCCTGGACCCAGTTCGCGATCGCCACGGCCCTCACCGGGCTGATCGGCGCCGTCACCTTCTGGGGCAGTCTCGTGGCCTTCGGCAAGCTCGAGGAACTGCCGCAGTTCAAGAAGGCCTGGACCGATCCGAACCGCCACTGGATCAACCTCGGCCTGGCGATCGCCACGCTCCTGCTGGTCATCGGCGTCTGCGTGTATCCGAGATCGATTCTCCTCTACTGGCTGCTGGTGATCGTCGGCAGCGTCCTCGGCTGCACGCTCACGATGCCGATCGGCGGGGCCGACATGCCGGTCGTGATCTGCCTGCTCAACAGTTATTCGGGACTGGCCGCGGCGGCGGCCGGGTTCGTGATCGACAACTCGGTGCTGGTGATCGCCGGGTCGCTCGTCGGCGCCTCGGGGCTGATCCTCACGGCGATCATGTGCCAGGCGATGAACCGTTCGCTCGTCGGCGTGCTCTTCGGCGGCCTGGGGACGACGGCCGCGGCGAACGCCGACGACGTCTACGCCGGCAAGGTGAAGAGCGTGAGCGCCGAGGAGATCGCCATGCTCCTCGAGGGGGCGAGCCGGGTGGTGATCGTGCCCGGCTACGGACTGGCGGTCGCCCAGGCCCAGCACGCGGTCCGGGAGCTGGCCAACGCCCTGGAGAAGCGCGGCGTGACGGTCGAGTATGCGATCCATCCCGTTGCCGGGCGGATGCCGGGGCACATGAACGTGCTCCTCGCCGAGGCCGACATCCCCTACGAAAAGCTCCGGGAGATGGACGACATCAATCCGACGTTCCCGGAGACCGACGTGGCGATCGTGATCGGGGCCAACGACGTGGTGAACCCGGCGGCGCGGACCGACCCGAAGAGCCCGATCGCGGGGATGCCGATTCTCGACGTGGACAAGGCGCGGACGGTGGTCGTGGTGAAGCGGTCGCTGTCGCCCGGCTTCGCCGGCATCCCCAACCCGCTGTTCGCGGCCGACAACACGCTGATGTACTTCGCCGACGGCAAGAAGGCGATACTTGATCTTACGGCGGCTGTTCAGCGGAGCTGACTGGCTTCATCGCGGCGCCGGGCTCCGCCCGGCGACCGCAAGCCGGAGCAGACGCCGTGTCGGCTGCGACGGCGCGAAAGGATGACACGCATTCACGCCCAAGCCGCCGGAGGACGGCAGAAGTCTCGTCGCTGAGGCAGGATAGCCTCACGCTCCTCGAGCTTCCGCCGATCCTCCGGCTGCAGTCAAGTGCGGCGTGGGAGCCGGGCCTCGCCCGGCGACCGTAAGCCGGAGCAGACGCCGTGTCGGCTGCGACGGCGCGAAAGCCAGACGCTTTGTCGGCTGCGACGGCGCGAAAAAACCAGCCAGCCAGTCACTTCACCAGCACCGCGCTCCACAGTCCGTCCGACACCAGCATCCCGGCCCGCGTGAGCCGGATCTGGTCACCGTCGTCGGTCGCCAGGCCCTGGGCGACCCAGTCCGCGATCGCAACGCCGGCCAGCACGTCCACGTCATGACCGCTCGCCGCCCGGAATGCCTGCCGGTGAATCCCGTCACGGCGCCGCAATCCGACCACGAGCCGCTCCCGGGCCGCATCCTCGGCCGTCATCGCATCGATGTCGCCGCTCGCGTCGGCGCCGGCGAGCACCCGGGTCATCCACGTCGTCGGACTGCGATGATTGGTGATCCTCGTCCGGCCGTCGAAGCGGGCCGCGCCGGGGCCAAACGCCTCCCACGGCCGGCAGTCCCAGTAGGCCTCGTTGTGCCGGCATCGTGCTCCCGGCCGGGCGAAGTTGGAGACCTCGTAGTGGGCGAACCCCGCGGCCTCCAGACGCTCGATCGCTGCAAGAAACATGTCTCGCTCCAGGTCCTCGGCGGCAGCCACGAGGCGGCCGGACCGGCGGGCCGACTCGAACGCCGTCCCCTTCTCCCAGGTCAGGCAGTAGACGGAGACGTGCCCGACGCCGAGCGCGGCGACCGCGTCGAGGTCCCGCTCCACGTCGGCGAGCGACTGGCCCGGCGCCGCCGTCATCAGGTCGACGTTGACGGCCAGGCCTTCCGCCTGGAGCAGGGCCACGGCCCGATGGACGTCGTCCGGCGAATGGTCGCGGTCGAGGGCCCGCAGGGTCTTCGCATCGAGCGACTGGGCGCCCAGGCTCACCCGGGTGACGCCGCAGTCGGCGGCGGCCGCGACCCAGGCCGCCGAGACGTCGTTCGGGTTCGCCTCGGCCGTGACCTCGGCCCCGCGGCCGAGACAGAGCAGCGGCGTCAGCAGGTCGAACAGCCGGCGCAGCCCGGCGGGGCCGAGGTGCGAGGGCGTGCCGCCGCCGAGGTACAGCGTGTCGATGTCGAGCGGCCGCTCGAGCCGCCCGAGTTCGCGGTCCAGGGCCGTGAAGAATCGCTCGACGAGTTCGTCGCGGCCGGCCACGAGCGCGAAGTCGCAGTAGCCGCAGCGCCGGCGGCAGAACGGGACATGCACGTAGGCGTGCCGCGGGACCGGCGCTGGCTCGTTCATCTCAGCATCGTACTCCGCCCGCGGAAGCCCGCCCGGCTCGGTTCCTAGGCTCACGAGCCGCACATGCGCCGAAACATGGTGGTGACCGCGCCAGTGAAGGGCTGGCCCTGGTTCGCTGGTTGCGAAGTTTCGTCGCCTGTTCTACCCTTCCACCCGACCGGTCGGTCGTGATTGTCTGGAGACTCTGCGGGGAGCCTCGCTCGTTATGACGTGTCGGCACATCACCGGCTGGCTGGTTCTCGCGGCCGGCTTGATCGCGTGTCAGGCTCGCGCCTCCGACGGCGAGACGAAGCGGGCGGATGCCCGGCCGGCGCTGGTCCTGCGGGACGTCATGTGGCAGATGCTGCCGAACGAAGTCCGCGGTGTGAGCGTCGGCCCCGATGACCGGCTCTGGATCGAGGTGGACGGGCCCGAGGTCGAGCTGGCCGGGGCCAAGGAGACCATCGCCCGCGAATTCGCGCGACCGTCGCCGCAGCTGGCCGGGGTGCGGCCGGTGTTGTTCGAACCCGGAGGGCGGGTGTGGTTCCGGGGGCGAAGCAACCGGTTCCTTCTCGGCTACGACGGGCGCGAGTGGATCGAGAAGCAGCTCGAATCGGGGCACCTGTTCATCGGGGACTGCCCCGGGAATTGCCGCGAGGATCACCAGCCGACGAACCAGTTCGCCGCGGACCGGGCATTCTTTCCCGAGACCCATGGCGTGCATGCCTTCGACGGGCAGGCATGGACCTGGCTCGAGACCGTCACGCCGGGCTCGTCGTTCGGCTTCCTGCGCTTGATCCGTGAGCCGGACGGCGCGGGGCTGCTGATGACGAAAGCGACCACACCGCCCGAGCTCTGGCGGTTTCGGGACGGGAACTGGTCGCAGATGTCGTGCGTCATGGAGGGCGTGGCAGAGGTGTGCCCGGCGCCGGACGGGCAGGTCTGGCTGTTTCGCCATGACGGTCGGGTCGAAACCGTGGCGGGCCGCAGTCCCGCCGACGCGGACCGGGCAGCAAACGCGCGGAAGATGGGCGATCGACTGCGTGCCGCGACGACCGCCGATGAACGCCGCGCCGCCGCCCAGGACCTCGCCACCGCGGCCAGTCCGGCGCTGCTCGAGGAGATGCTGTCCACCAGCTACGACCCCGACTTTCTCGCCGCGCTCGCCCGGGCCATCAAGGGGAAGCGGCAGCCGGCTGCGAGCCGGCTGGGGGAATACACCGCGGCGGCGGCGACCCTCATCGGGCACGACGACGCCGGCCAGAGCACGCTCCTCCTGGTGCGCGGCGCGGCGCGCGGGGAAACCCCGCTCGGCGACGGGCTGCTCGTCGCGTCGAACCGGCAGGAGCCGCGGTTCATCGCCGCGCCACAGGTCCTCGATGCCTGGAGGCGGGTCGAGTCTCGACCGCGGGTGATCTTCACCCGGGATGGCCGGGCAGCCTGGGTCGGCAGGACGAACTACGGGACGGCCGCGTTTTGCATCGACCTCGAAACAGGCGGCGTGTCGGATCGGGTTCCCGAGCCGCTCTTCGGCACGCTGCATGCCGTGCGTGCCGACGGCACGCTCTTCGTTTCCCATGTCCCCTCTTCCATGCCCGACTGCACGGTCGCCGCCTTTCGGCCGGGACGGCCCGACGACTACGTGCCGCTTCCGACCGAGTCGTGGCCGCTTCGGGGGGACGGGGCGGGATTGCTGGGGCTCGACGCCGCCGGCGGCATCTGGGCCAACCTCGCCGACCGCGGCCTGGCCCGGTTTCACGAGGGCGAATGGCAGCCCGTGAATGCGGGAGACCTCGGCACGATCCGGGGAATCATCGCCGGCAGTCGCGACGACGTGATCCTGATCGGGTCGCGGTACGGATACTGGCGGGGCGGGGAGATCGCCGCGGCGGCGACCATGCAGGAACTGCTCGCGGCCAACCGGGCCGCGATCGCCGCGTCGTTCGGCACCGCGCAGCGGCCGCGGGATCTTTCCAACTGGTTCGCCGTGGCGGCGGACGAGGCGGGGCATCTGTGGCTGCTCGACGTCGCCGCCGGCGGGCTTTCGGTACTTGTCGGCGATCGATGGATCGACGCCCGGCCCCCCCTCGTGCAGGCCGGGGCGCGCAACGGCTTGGTGCAACTGCTGGCGGCAGCGGGGGGGGGACGGGTGTACGTGTCGAACATTTCGTCCGCGCACGGCGGCGGCCGCGGGTTCTTCGGCGACGTGGAGGCGGGGCGTCCGGTGTTCCGCGACGCGCCGGCCACCTACCTGGATATTCCCCTCATGAAACCGGTGCGTGATCACGGCGGCGCGGTCTGGCTCCCAACGAGCAAGAGGACCAGCGCGGGCAGTTCCGACTGGATCCACGGCCAACTCGCGATCCGCATCGTCGATGGCCGGGTCGGCACGGCACTCGAAAACAAGGGCTGGGCGGCCGGAGCCGATGCCGGCGGCGTGGTCTGGCTCACGAACCCGCAGGGACGCCCGTCGAGCACCATCAACCTTTGGCGGAATGGCGAACTGGCTGGAACGCTCGGCATCCCGGGGCGGTGCAACGGCCTGGGAGACCATGCGGAATCACTGTTCTCGGACCGGCCGGGGTCGGTCGTCGTCCGCACCGCCCGCGGGCTGACCCATTTCGTGGCCGCCGGCAAACCGGCCAACTACCGCGTGGCCGCACGGTACGCCCTCACGGGGGTGGAGGGAGTGTTCACGTCGTATGCCTGCTCGCGGTCAGGGGTGATCGTGGGCACGACCAGGCGCGGACTGGTCGGACCCAGCCGCAGCCAGAGTCTGGTGATCATGCGGCTGCCTCCGGCTTCGGATCTCGACCCCCTGCCCGCCGGAAAGCCCTGACATGCGATCTCTTCGAGCCGTCGTTCCGCGGTCGCTGCCCTTTGCCATCGCCTGCCTGTGGCTCGCGGCGCTCGCCGCCGCGGAGCCGGAACCGGGCAGAACCCTCGACGACGCGGCGTTGCACCGCCTGCTCGTGTCGGAACTGGCGGCCGCGCTCGACGGGAGTCGCCGGCTCGTGCCGCTGCCGCGCAACGTGTCCGGTGTCGTGATCGGGCCGGGCGGCGAGCCCTGCTTCATGGTTCCCCCCGTTCATGCAGCGCAACAGGATGCCCTGACCGCAGCCGTGGCCCGGGCGGCACGCGAGGAGCCCGGCTTCCGCGTTCTCTGGGGCACACAGTTTCTCGGCCAAGACGGCGACCGCTCGCTGGTGATGAACGTGGGCCCCGATGCCACCGTGGCGGTGATCGAAGACGGGGCGTCGCGGACCGTCTCCCTGCCGCGGGGCCGTCAGCCCGCCCAGGCCTTCCGCCTCGGCAAGCGCTGGGTGTTCCTGACATCCGCGGGGATCGTCTCGGAGGGAGAGGGGGAGGCCTGGGAGGGCTCCGACGTGTTCACGTCCTCGAGGTGGACCCGCATGCTGCGATCGGGAGACGACGGCCTCGTGGTCCTCGACATGCAGTCGCGTCAGCAGGCCGCAGGCACCGTGACGCGGGGCATCCTGGCGGGCGATACATGGACGATCGACACGCTCACGGTTCCGGACGCCGATGCCTGTCAGACGATCGTGCGGCTGGCGGACGGCCGCTGGTTGGCCATCGGTCAGCGCATCGCCGAGGTTCAAGGGAAACGGCCCCAACGGCCGACCGAGCAGCAGGTCACCCTGGCGGTCGAGGCGGCCCGGGTGGGCGACTGGCCGACGCTCGAATCCCTGCTCGAGAAGATCACCGCGCAACCGTCCACCGAGACCCAGGGCCTGGCCAACCTGCTCCAGCAGCTTCCGGACCGCAGCCTCGCGCTGCGCAGCCTGACCATGCGGCTCGAAAGCACGCGGCGCGATCTGGCCCGTTCCCAGGCGACCGAGGGGCTCACGCCAGGGCAGGCGGCCCGCGTCAGTGAACTGCTGGCCGCCTGCGACGCGCAGCTGCGGGCGACGGCCACGGGCCTGGCGGAGGCGGCACCGGACGTCTTCTCGCGTTCGCCCGGGGTGATCGCCGCGATGCTGCGGTCGGGCATGCAGTTCTATCGCGGCCAGTGGATCAAGGTCGTGGAAGTCCTGAGGCAGGAGAACGTCGACTCCGCACTGCTGCGGGTCATGCTCGGCGACGACAGCCGTGGGGGCGGCACCACGGCAGTGGCCCGCCTCGAGCCAAACGGTAATCTGCGGATCGTGGCGGAACTTTTCGAGGACGCGATCACCGCGCACAGCATCGCGGGGCAGCAGTCGACGTTCTTCGCCTCCGGCGCGGACACCGCCTACGCCGCTGTCGGCGGCCGCGGCCTGGCACGCCTTTCCGCAGCGGGCACGACGTGGCTCGAAACCGGCGGGCTGCCCGCGGGGCTCGTGCAGGTGCTCGCTGTCGATCGCCGTGGCCGCGTCTTCCTCCGGCAGATGGTGAACAAGCCTCGCGACCGACAGATGACGGATCCCGGCGTGTTGTGGGTGCTCACCCCCGATGCGGCCGCCGCGGAGCCGGAGCCGGTCGTGGGGTGGCCCGTGGCCGGGCAGCCGGTCGTCGGTGCCGACGGCAGCATCTGGTTTCTGCGACAGAGAGTCTTCTCTTCTCCCACCGTTCCCGGCGGGCCCGTCGTCCCCGCAGACCCCGCGCGGCCCGGCGTCGAGGTCCGGAGGATCGAGCTGAAATCCGCCGCCGACGCGGAGCAGACCGCGGGCCAACCGGTCCGCTCCGCCGAGGACCAGGTGACCGCTCCGCGGCTCTGTCGGCTGGAGAGCCCCACGCTGCTGGCCGAGTACGCGCTCCCCCTCTCGCCGGCAGTCCCGGCCCTCGTCGCCGGGCGAGACGCAGTGTGCATCGAGGGCCAGCGCGGGCGGGGTGACGCTCAGGTCGTCGTCGCAGGCGACTCCATGCTGCGCGGCAGGGATCTGCACGCCCTGGCCGAGACGGCCTTCGACACGCTCTTGAACGCCGCCCCGGAGTCGGTACTGCCCGGCCCATGGTGCGGCGTCCTGCACTCCGAGGCACCGAATGTCGGCCCGCAGATCCTGCGGACGAAGGAACTGCTGTGGGTCAACGCCGAAGGCCGCGTCGAGGTGTATGCCAAAGGGCGGCCGCTCGCGGTCAACGACCGGTTGGCCCTGCGAAATGTGCGCCTCAACGCGCCCCGAATCATCGGCCCGCTCCGCGCGGCAGACGGCCGGCCGCGGGTGCTTCTGGGCGCCATGAATGCGAACGTCGAACAGTTCGTGTGGCTCACGGCTGGCGAGCGGGGGCTGGAGATCGAGCAGGCGGGGCCGTGTCCCGCCTGGCCGGAGAACGCGGTGCGCGATGGCGTGACCGATGGGCTGCCCCTCGTGGCCGAGGACCGCTCGACGGTCTTCGTAAACCATCGCGGAGGCCGGGTCTGGCAGATCCTCGGTCCGCGCGACTACCGGCCCTTCGCGGATGCCGGTGCCCCGATTCTTGCCGTTCCCGGCGGCGGGTTTCTAGCCTGGCGGCCGCTGCACGCCCGATCAGGGGTGCGGGTGTGCACGGCAGGCGGCCGGCACGACGTGCCCGTGCTTTTCACCCGGCACCTCGACCCGGTCGCCTTCGTGGCCGATGGAAGGCTGCTCTGCCTGGCACCCGATGGACTGGCCCTGCTCGCGCCCGATCCACGTCAGGGCTACGTCCTGGAAACAACCCGTCGCCTGCCGGATGGCTTCTCGCCGACGGGCTACCTGGGTCGGCTGGGCGATGCCGACGTGATCACGGCGGAAGACCGACGGCAACAGCCGCACGTGCTGGTGCTGCGGCCGACGACGCGCCGGTAAACGAAGCACGGCGTCCCGAGGCCGGCGCGCATGCCGCCCCCACCCGCCGGCGGAGGAGGCCGCGGGATCGGTGCGAGGATCACGAGCCTCAGGCCGCTCGGGGCCGCAGCGAGTGAACTCGTACCGTCCCCTGGCCGGCGCGCATGCCACCCTCACCCACCGGCGGAGGAGGCCACGGGATCGGTGCGAGGATCACGAGCATCAGGCCGCTCGGCGGCCGTAGCGAGTGAACTCGTACCGTCCCGTGGCCGGCGCGCATGCCGCCCCCACCCACCGGCGGAGGAGGCCACGGGATCGGTGCGAGGATCACGAGCATCAGGCCGCTCGGGGCCGTAGCGAGTGAACTCGTACCGTCCCGTGGCCGGCGCGCGTTCCGCTCACAGCCATACGTGCAGCCGGCCCCCGAGCATGTCGGGCATTTTCTTGGCGATGATCCGCCGGATGCGGTCGTCCGTGTACCTGGTCGAGAAGTGCGCGGCGATCACCAGCTCGTTGCGGAACCGGTCAGCGCGGGCGATCAGGTCGTCGAGGTGCGTGTGACCGAACTTGTGGATTTTTTCCTTGCGGTGACCATGGGCGACGAACGTCATCTCGGTGATCAGGATCTGGGCTTCGAACATCGCCGGGCAGCGGTCGAGCCCCTCGGGCGCGCTGTCGCCGAGATAGGCCACCAGCGGCGTCCGCACCTCCTGCGTGACGTCCACGCCCGAAAGCCGCAGGTCGCGGATCTTGTCCCCTGGAAGCCCCGTGTATTCGTGCCGGAGCTTGCGACGCCGCTCCCAGACCACGAAGCCGACGCTCGGCAGCGTGTGGCAGGTGGCCGAGACGGTGACGACGTGCTCGCGGGAGAGTTCGATCTCGTCCCCCGGACGCGCCGGCAGGAGCGTGCACGGGAGCCGCCCCCGGTCGAGCCGCGACACGGCCTTGAGGAGCCGCTCGATCGGCTCGATCGCATCCTCCGGCACGTAGATCACGGGCGGCTCCATCTTCATCATCCGCCGCCGCGCCACGTACACCGGCAGCGCAGCGATATGGTCGAGGTGGGTGTGCGTAACGAACCACGTGGCCGTCGCCATGAAGCCCCACGGCTGGGCGCCGAGATCGAAGCCGAGCTTGAGTTCGGGAATCCGCCAGCAGCTCTGCACGGCGGCCCGCGAGTAGCCCTCGACCGTCAGTCCCTTGTGGGAGAGCGTGCGAAAGGGAGCGTTGTCGATCATGCGGGTTCCTGGTCCGGGGGCGGGCCGTGGTCCGGGGGCGGGCCGGGCCGAGGCGGCTCCAGCCAGATCTCGTCGAACAGCCGATCCTGGCGGGCGGCGAGCCGGCCGCGCCGGACGAGTTCCAGCACGGCAAGGAAGATTCCGACCAGCCGCGGCCGGGACATATCGTCGTCGAACAGGTCCGAGAACGCCACCCTCCCCCGCTCGCTGACGAGCGATTCCACCCGCTCGATGTGCCGCTCGATCGGCGTGTCGTCGTGGACGATCTGCCGCGGCTTCCGCTTCTCACGCCGGGCGAGGACCCGCGACATCGCGCCGACGAGATCCCAGACGTGGACGTCGCCGATCAACGCCGGCGGCGGCGCGGTGTCCGCGCCGGTCGGTTCATCGACGGCGTGCCGCGGGAACCGGGATTCCTGCCGGCGGGCCCGATCCTCGAGCAGCGACGCGGCATCGCGGTACTGCTTGTATTCCAGCAGTCGGCGGACGAGGTCCTCGCGGGGCAGGTCGAGCGGTTCCTCGATCTCCTCCGGCCGCGGCACGAGCGCCCGGGCCTTGATCTCGAGCAGCACGCTGGCGAGTTCCACGAATTCGCCGACCTCGTCGAGCGCCAGGGCCTCGAGGACATCGATGTGGGCCACGAATTCCGCCGCGACCGTGGCCAGCGGCACGGCTGCCACGTCCACCTCGTGCTTCTTCACGAGGTACAGGAGCAGGTCGAGCGGACCGGAGAAGACGTCGAGTTCGACCTTGAATTCCACACGTGTTTCCCGCAGGCCCGACGGCGACGCTCGACGCCAATCATACGGCCGGCCGGCGCCGGCCGCAGCGCGAACCGGCCCGGTCGGGTAGTCTGGCGACCATGGACGAGCGGGACAGGCCGACACTCTGGGCGCCGTGGCGGATCGGCTACGTGCAGGGGGGCGACGACACGCCGCCGCCGCCGGATATCCCGGCGCACCACTGGCGGGGTGGCGCCGACCACGGCTGCTTCCTGTGCCGGGCGGCGGCCGCCGACGCGGAGCACGACCGCGTCCTCGGCGTGCTGGAGCGGACGGCCGACAGCGTCGTGGTCGTGAACCGGTTCCCGTATGCCAACGGCCACCTGCTGATCGCGCCGCTCGATCATCGGGCCGGCCTCGCCGACCTCGCCGACCCGCAGCTGCTCGACCTGCAACGCTGCCTCGCCCGCTGGTGCGGGACGCTGGCCCGCAGCCTGCAGGCCCAGGGCTTCAACGTCGGCCTGAACCTCGGCCGCGTGGCCGGCGCCGGCGTCCCCGGCCACCTCCACTGGCACGTGGTGCCGCGCTGGAGCGGCGACGTCAACTTCATGCCCGCGATCGCCGGCGTCCGCGTCCTGCCCCAGGCGCTCGACGCGCTCTGGGAGCAGCTCCGCGAGGCCACCCCGTCTCCGGGCACGACGCCATGACGCCGCTCGACTGGCGCGAACGGGAGGGGGCGATCCTCGCCCCGTGGGCGATGCACGCCGCCGACACGGCCGGCCGCGTCCATCCCGAGCCGCCGCATCCGGTCCGCAGCCCCTACCAGCGCGACCGCGACCGGATCGTCCACTCCGCCGCCTTCCGCCGGCTCGCCCACAAGACGCAGGTCTTCACGGGATACCATGGCGACTATCACCGCAGCCGGCTGACGCACACGCTGGAGGTGACGAGCATCGCGCGGACGCTGGCCCGTGCGCTCGGCCTCAACGAGGACCTCGTCGAGACGCTCGCCCTGGCGCACGACATCGGGCATCCACCGCTCGGTCATGCCGGCGAGGACACGCTGGCCGAATTGCTCCGCGACGAGGGGGGCTTCAATCACAATGGCCAAGCCCTGCGGATCATGGAGCTCTTGGAGTGCCGCTACCCGGACTTCCCGGGCCTGAACCTGTCCCGCGAGGTGCTCGAAGCCCAGGCCAGCCGGCTCCGCGACGGCTCGGCGCCGGCGCCGCTCCTGGAGACGCAGGTGGTCGATGCCGCCGACTCGATCGCCTACGACACCCACGACGCCGACGACGCCGTCGAGCTCGGACTCGTCCGCATGGAGGAGCTGCTGGAACTGCCGATCGTGGCCGCCGCAGCCGGCCGGGCCGCCGATCGCTACGGACCGCTGCAGGGCGCCGAGCGACGTCACGCCGTGCTCCACGAGCTCGTCGACATCCAGGTGGTGGAACTGGTGAACCGCGCCCGTGAGACGCTGGCCGCGGAAGGCATCGACTCGGTGGCGGCCGTGCGCCGCGCGTTCATCGGCGCCGACGGGCGGCCCGGCCGGCGGCTGCTCGCCCACGATCCCGGGGTGGCCGCCGGCAAGCGGGCGCTGGAACGCTTCCTCTTCGAACGCGTCTACCGCAGCCCGCGGGTCCTCGCGGTCCGGGTGCCGGCCCAGCACCGTCTCACCACCCTGTTCCGCTGGTACTGCGACCATCCGCTGGAACTCCCCGCCGGGTTCCGTCTCCGGGCGGAGTCGATCGGCGTGCCGCGCAGCATCGGCGACTACCTCGCCGGCATGACAGACCGCTTCCTGGAGCACGACCACGAGCGCCGGCTGGGGCACGGCTGACCGCCTCCGCCGGGTGGCCTTGCTATACTTGAAGTCCTGCCCTCCCGCTCATCGGCTCACAACCGGCTGTCGATTCCATGGCCCTTATCGTCCTGCGCGCCCTGTTCGTGATGGTCTCGGTCGGGATCGCCGTGTCGATCTTCGGCTCCGACGCCATGCGGCATGCCCCCCAGTGGCTGCCGTGGGGCGTGTTGGCGGCGATGATCGCGCTGCCGCTGACGGTGATGGGGATCGATGCCGGCATCAAGCGCAAGAACCTGACCACGATCACCGCCGTCTACTTCGGCCTCCTCGTGGGCGTGCTCCTGACCTACGTCTCGATGCTGGCGCTGTCGCCGATCCTCCCGCCCGACCGCGACGGCCCGGTCTGGGCGTGGCTGCCCGTCATCCTCGGCTCCGTTCTGTGCTACTTCTGCACGAGCCTGCTCCTCCAGACCCGCGACGACTTCCGCTTCCTCATTCCCTACGTCGAGTTCGCCCGGGACGTCCGTGGGCTCCGCCCCAACGTCCTCGATGCCGCCTCGATCGTCGACGGACGGATCGCCGACCTCGCCGAGGCGGGCCTGTTCGAGAGCCGGTTCGTGATCCCGTCGTTCGTGCTCGACGAACTCCAGGCCTCGGCCGACGCGTCCGACCGGACGCTGCGGACCCGGACCCGGCGCGGGCTCGACATGCTCTCGCGCATGCGGGCCAACCCCCGGATCGACATCGACGTCCTCGCTCCGGGCGACGAGGATGACGACGCCATGGCCACGGACTCGCGGGTCGTGTCGATGGCCCGCCGGCTCGGCGGCCGCGTGGTGACCGCGGACGCCAACGTCATGAAGGTCGCCGGACTGCATGACGTGGCGGCGATCAACGTCAACGACGTCGCCCTGTCGCTCAAGCCGGCGTTCGTCCCCGGCGACGCCCTTGCCGTGCGGCTGGTGAAGCAGGGGGATGAGCCCGACCAGGGCGTCGGCTACCTCGACGACGGCACGATGGTCGTCGTGCAAAACGGCCGCGAACAGATCGGCCGGACCGTCCGGGTCAGCGTCACCAGCACGCTACAGACGACGGCCGGCCGCCTCGTCTTCGCCCGCCCCGAGGCGTCGCGGGCCTGAGCAGCAGGGCTGGACCGCAGCGTCCGCCAGGTCGGCCCGGGCATTTGCCGGCTCACCGCCGGAAGACGATACTCCGTGGGCGAAACCGCTGCGATCCCCGGAGACTCCAGCCATGCAATGCCGCCGTCCCGCGCCGACCCGCGCGGCCATGCTCGTGATGCTCGTGGCCTGCGGCCCGACCCCGTCCCTCTCCTTCGCAGCCGACCCCGCCGACACGCCGGCCACCGACGACGACTTCGCCCTGCAGGGAGAGTACGTGGGCGAGGCCACGGTGAACGGCGAGAAGATGAAGATCGGCATCCAGGTGATCGCCCAGGGCAAGGGCAAGTTCGCCGCCGTCGCCTATCCCGGCGGCCTTCCCGGCGCCGGCTGGATGCCCCCGAACAAACTCAAGGGCTCCGGCGTCCGCGCGGGAACGGGAGCCGATGCGCGGGTGACGCTCGAGGGCGTCGATTGGGGGGGCGTCGCCCGCAAGGGGGAGGTGCGCAAGGGGGAGGTCGTGGCCCTCGCCGACGACGGATCGGTGACGGCCAGATTTTCCAGGGTCGAGCGGACGAGCCCGACGCTCGGCCAGAAGCCTCCCGCCGGGGCCGTCGTGATCTGCGACGGCAGCGGGCCGGTGGACGAGACGAAGACTTTTGACAAGGGCGCCCGGTTCACCGCGGACGGGCTGCTGATGGAAGGCGCGACCGTGACGCAGCCCTTCGGCGATGCCACCTGGCACATCGAGTTCCGCACGCCCTACCAGTCCGACCGGTCCGGACAGGGCCGCGGCAACAGTGGCGTCTATGTCAACGGCGGCTACGAGGTGCAGGTCCTCGACAGCTTCGGGCTCGAGGGCCGGGACAACGAATGCGGCGGCATCTACGGCAACGGCCCCCCCGCGGTGAACATGTGCCTGCCGCCGCTCACCTGGCAGACCTACGACATCGACTTCACCGCCCCGCGATTCACCGACGGCAGGAAGGTCGCCAACGCCAGGATCACGGTCCGGCACAACGGCGTGGTGATCCATGATGACCGGGAGTTGCGCGGCATGACCGCCGGTCATCAGGCAAAGCAGGAGGAGCCGACCGGGAAGCTCCATCTGCAGAACCACAACGAGCCGGTGCGGTTCCGCAACATCTGGGTGCTTCCCAAGCCGTGATCGAGCCCGGCTCCAGCGTCGCCGCGGTGTCGGTAATGGACGCGGTCTGCACGGCCTGCCCCCTGCTCTGCGACGACATCGTCCCGGGCCGGCGACAGCGGGCCTGTGAATTCGGCGCCGCGGCGTTCGTGGCGGCGGACGGGGGGGCTGTGCACGACGTGCCGGAGGCCACGATCTCCCATGCCGCGACGCGCGCCCGCGCCGCCCGGCGCGTTCTCGTCACCGGGCTCGTCGGCGCGACGAACGAGGCAATCCTCGC
Organism: Planctomycetia bacterium; assembly: GCA_014192425.1. Lineage (NCBI taxonomy): Bacteria > Pseudomonadati > Planctomycetota > Planctomycetia > Planctomycetia bacterium. Next base: position 36,548 of record BJHK01000004.1, read on the forward strand.
GGCCTGCGACCTCGCCGAGACGCTCGGCGCCGCGGTCGACTCCGGCGGACCGGAGACGGCCCGAATCGCGGGGCCGACGATCGCGCGGATCGGCGCCGTCACGGCCGACTGGGAGGAACTCCGCGACCGGGCCGACCTCGTGATCTTCTGGTTCTGCGATCCGGCGACCAGCCACCCGCGGTTTATCGAACGCTTCGTCGCGCCGCCGACCGGCACCGGCCGCAGCCGGCGCACGGTCGCCGTCGGCCCGGCGGCCGTGCTCGAGCCCGGCTCGCTGCACGTTCATTGCCAGCTGCCGGGCGACGCAGCGGTCGTCGGCGCCCGCCTGCTCGAGGCCGCGATCGCGGGCATCGATCCGGGCCCGGCCGCGGCCGACAACGTCGCCGCCGTGGCGACGCTCTCCTGCGCCGTCAGCGCCGCCGGATGCGTGGCGCTTGTCGCCGGGCATGCCGACGATCGGGTCGGCATCGAGCCGTGGGCCGTGGCCAGCCTCGTCCGCAGGATCGCCCACGTCCGGCCCGCCTTCGCGGTTCCACTGGGAGCGGGAATTACCGGCCACGGCGCCCATGCCGCCGGTGCTGCCGCGATCTGCACCTGGCGGTACGGCGCCGCGGGGGCGATCGCCCGGGCCGACCGCGGCGGCGCCGCGTTCCTGCCGGCCGAGGCGGATGCGATGCGGCTCGTCGCCCGCGGCGAGGTCGACTGCCTGATCGCCGTCGGCGGGCTGCCGGCGCCGCTCGACGCGGCGATCGGCGGTCACCCCGACCTGGACGTGATCCGCATCGCCGATCCCGCCACGCTGTCCGCTGCCCCGCGCCGGGACGCGGTCCGCGAAATCCATCTTCCCTGCGCGAGCCTGTTCACCCGGCCCTCTGGCACGATGCTGCGCGGAGACGGGCGCCGGATCGTCCTCGGACCGGAAACCGGCGGCGCCGACTCGATGGCCGCGGTCGTCGCCCGGTTGCATGCCCGTGTTCGTGACCTGCCGGCGCCCGGAGGAAGGCCATGATGCAGGCCGATCGCGCCGCCTCCGCGCCGGGCCGGTTCGTCCTCGTGGGGGGGCGGATCCACGATCCCGCGCACGGCCGGGACGGCGTCGTGGCCGACATCTGGATCGACGGGGGAAAAATCGTCGCGGCCCCCGCCGCATCGACCGGCTTCCGGCGCATCGATGCCACGGGGCTGGTCGTCATGCCGGGCGGCGTCGATCTCCACAGCCACGTCGCGGGGCCGAAGGTCAACGCCGGCCGGCAGATCGCCCCCCATCTGGCCCGGCGCCGTGAAGGCGTCGCTGCCGTGCCGACGATCCACGCCACGGGGGCCCTCTACGCCGCCCTCGGCTACACGACCGTGTTCGATGCGGCGATCCCCACGGCCGCCGCGGCGCTCGCCCATCTCGAACTCGCCGATCTGCCGATCCTCGACAAGGGCATCTACCTGCTCGCGGCCGACGAGGCGGCGGTTCTCGACGCCCTCGCGCGGCATGATGCCCGCCAGACCGCCCGCCTGGTCGGGGCCGCGATCACGGCCGGCGCCGGCTGGGCCGTGAAGGTCGCCAACCCCGGCGGTGCCGCCTTCTGGAAGCACGGCCGGCGCGGCGACCACCACGACCTCGACACGCCCCTGCCCGATCGTCCCGGCCTCTCGCCGCGGCTGATCCTCGAACGGCTCGCCGATGCGGTGGCAGCGGTCGGGCTCCCGCATCCGCTCCACGTCCACACGGCCAACCTCGGCCTGCCCGGCAACTGGCGGACGACGCTGGAGACGATGCGGTCGCTCGCCGGCCGCCGGGCGCACCTCGCCCACGTGCAGTTTCACAGCTACTCGGGTGGCGGCCTCGACGAAGGGGGCTTCGGGTCGGGCGTCGCCCCGCTCGTCGAGTTCTTCAATGACCACGACACGCTCACGCTCGACGTTGGCCAGATCCTCTTCGGGGAGACGGTGGCGATGACGGGAGACGCGGCCGCGGCGGAGCATCTCGCCCATGCCACGGGCGTGCCCTGGATGGCCCACGACCTGCACCTCGAGGGGGGCTGCGGTGTGCTTCCGATCGCCTACCGGGAGAAGAGCCTCGTGCATGCCTGGCAGTGGGCGATCGGCCTTGAATGGTTCCTGACCGCGACCGATCCGTGGCGCATCGCCCTCTCCACCGATCACCCCAACGGCGCCCACTTCACCGCCTATCCGCACCTCATGCGGCTGCTCGGCGACGCGGCCTTCCGCCGCGAGGCGCTGGGCCGCATTCACCCCCGCGTCAGGAGCCGCACGCCCCTCGCCGGCCTCGACCGCGAATACACGCTGCAAGAACTGTGCATCGTGACCCGCGCCGCCCCCGCGCGAATCGCCGGCCTGCCCGACAAGGGGCACCTCGGCCCCGGAGCGGACGCCGACATCGCCCTCTACCGGCCCGATGCCGATTTGGCACGAATGTTTTCCATGCCCGCGAAGGTCTTCAAGGCCGGGCTGCTCGTGGCCGAGGACGGGCAGGTCCGGTCCTCCCCCGTCGGGCGCACGCTGGCTGCCCGGACGACCTGAGGGAGCCGGGATTTCCGGGTATTTCGCCGGCCGCGGGAGCGTTGGGAACGAATTCCGGCCCGCCGGCGTCGAAGGATCGTCCCCGGCCCAACCGCTGCAACCGGCGATCGCGAGACGTGCGGTCCGCGGCCCCGCTTGGTACGTCCACCGGGACCGTGGTACAGTTTCGTCATCTCCCGCGGACCGACCTCATGATGATGCGATTCGGCTCGTCGCTGCTGCTAGCCGTGGCCCTGTTCGCAGGGTCCGGATCGCCCGTCGCGGCGGGCGACGAGGCGCCGGCCGGATCCGCCACCGATCTTGTCTTTCGCGCGGAACTCTCCGTCGCCGAGGCCAAGGAAGTCATCCGCGAATTGGTGCAGCGGCAGAAGGCGTGGGACATCCTCCTGCCGAACCTGACCACGCTCTCTCCCGAAGTCGCCGAGGCGATCGCCCGGCCCGGTGGCTTCTACCGGATCTCGCTGCCGGCGCTTGCGTGGCTGTCGCCGGAATCCGCACGGGCGCTCGCGCTGCGGACGGGCGACCTCGATCTGCCCGGCATCGCGACGCTCGCGCCGGACACGGCTGCCGCCTTCGCCGGTCACAAGGGGCACCTCGAACTGTCCGGGCTGAAGTCCCTCGACGTCGAGGTCGCGGCCGCGCTCGCCAGGCATTCCGGACACCTCTGCCTCTCCGGGCTCACGGAGCTGAATCCGGCGGCCGCCGCGGCGCTCGCCAAACAAGCGAAGCACCTGTCGCTTCCCGGCCTGACCGCGATCTCCGTGGACACGGCGCGGGTGTTGTCGCTGCATCGGGGCAGGAGCCTGACGCTCGCAGGCCTGACGGAAATCCCGGCCGCCGTCGCCGAGGCATTCGCGTCCCACGAGGGGGAACTGGTGCTGCCCCGGATCGCCGCATGCTCCGCCGCGGCCGCCGCCGCGCTCGCCCGGCACGTCGGTCCCCTGACCCTCGATGGTTCCTTCGTGCTGACAGCCGAGATCGCCGCGCTCCTCGCCGGGCACCGCTCGACGCTCACGCTGCCCGGCCGGTCGCACCTCTCCGCGGACGTCGCGCTGGCGCTCGCGGACCACGAGGGCGCGCTGTCGCTGCCCGGAATCGGCATGCTGGACGACGACGTGGCGGCCGTGCTCTCGCTCCATCGCGGCGTGCTCTGCCTTCCGGCGCTGGTGTCGTTGACCGCCACGGCGGCCGAGGCGCTCTCCATCCACCAGGGGACCCTCGTGCTCTCGGGCCTGACGATGCTGGAGCCGGGCGCGGCTGCCGCCCTGCTGCGTCATGCGGGAGACATCGACCTCTACCAGCTCACGCAGACGTCGCGGCTCGATTCGGCGGAGATCGCCGCCCTGCTGGCGGGCAAGACGCCGCTGCTCACGCTCCCCAACGTGCAGCGGCTCGAAACCCTCGCTTCGGCCGCCGTTGCCGGGGCCCTCGTCGATGCTGGCGGCGCGGTGTCGATTCCCAACCTCCGGGCGGCGACGGCGGAGACGATGGCGATCCTCCTGTCCCGCGGAAACGTGTCGATCCCGGCGCTCGACACCGTCGATCTCCTGCCCGAGCCTCTGCTGGAACGATGAGCGGCCGCCTGACGTAACCGCCCCTCAGGCGAGGCGTGCGCAGGCGGCGATCTGGGCCGTGAGCATCGACTGCAGGGGAAACAGGGCCGCGGCCCGGTGCCGCGCCGCGACGGCGAAGCGGGCCGCCAAGGCCTCATCCTCGATGAGTTCGAACGCCCGTCGCGGCAGTTCGCTCTCCGGCACAACCGGGACGAGCCGGCCCGTCTCGCCGTCGGCGATCAGCTGCCGGGCGGCGTCGTCGGCCACGGCCACGGCCGGTACCCCGGCGTCGAGGGCATCGGCCAACGCGCCGCCGAGCGCGACGGATCCCGACTGCCAGACGAGGCGAACCTGACGCAGCAGGTCGGGCAATAGGTCGCAGTCCGGCGGCATGACGAGCCGGTCGGCGATCTCCTGGGCCCGCGCCCGCCGCTCCAGCTGCCGGCGGAGCGGGCCCGCACCAACGACCACGTGCTCGACGTCCCGGTTCACGACCCGCAGCTGATCGATCGCCCACCACAGCCTGTCGAGCCGGCTCGCGGCCACGAGCGGCGCCACCGCCAGCGTCCAGGACCGCGCCGGGTCGAGACCGATCGTGCGCGCGATGGCGGACCGGTCGAGGCCCCGCGGCGGCGCCGCGCAGGCGGCGGGCGGGATGCACGCCGCGCGCGGATCGCGGCCCGGGTCCCAGGGCCCGCTGGCAGCAACGGCGGGCGTCGTCGCGATCAGGCCATCGAGCACCGACACCAGCCTGCGTTCCACGCTGCCGCGCAGCGGCTTGGCAACCTGGACGACGACCGGCGCGGTTCGACAGCCGCACTTCAGCGCGACCGCCGCCGGCAGGTGGCCGCGGCCCCAGATGACCACCGGCCGCGGCCGCAGCCGTCGCGCCAGCCGGACGAGCCGCAGCACGGCGCCACCGTCGCAGACGGGCCGCATGCCGATTCGATGGACGGTGACGCCGGCGGCGGCGAGCCGGGCGGGGAGGCTGCCGCCCCGGGTCGTGAGGGCGACGTGGACGTCGGCTCCGGCCGCGACCAGTCCGCCGGCGACGAGCTCGATCTGCCGGCCACTGCCGATCGGATCAAGGCCGCGGCAGACCAGCAACACGGGTCGTGGGAACGTGGGCGGCATCGTGCGGTGGCCTACCGGCGCGGATGGCGGCGATGTCTTCCGGATCGAGGGCTGCGATGTGCGGCAGGTGCCGCCAGCCCCCGTCGAAGTCGAGACCATACCCGACCACGAACAGGTCGGGAATGTCGAAACCGACGAAATCGGGCTCGATCCCCACCTCGGCTCGCCCCCGCTTGCGCAACAGGACGAGCGATCGGACCCGGTCGGCGCCGCGGCCGCGCAGTTCGCCGAGCAGGGCCTGGAGCGTGCGGCCGCTGTCGAAGATGTCGTCCACCACGAGCACCTCGTGCCCGGTCAGGTCGGGCAACTGGTCGAGATGCAGTTCGAGCCCGCCGGGTGTCGTGGCCGCGCCCCGATAGCTGCTTGCCCAGACCATGCCCAGCCGGATCGGCCCCTCGAGCCGGCGGATCAGGTCGGCGACGACCACGATGCTGCCGGTGAGCACCGCGACGATAGTCAGCGGCCGCCCGCCGCCGGCATCGCGCACCGCGGCCGCGAGCCGGTCGATGCCGGCGCCGATCTCCGCGGCGGTGAGCAGGACGTGCATCGGGGTGCGAGCGGGACGGAACTTCACCGCAGCCTAGCAGGCTACACTGACGTCGTGAACGCCCACCCCCGCGCCCCGCACTGGTCCACGATCGCCGTCGGCGGCCATGCCTGCGAACTGTTCAGCCCGCCCGACCCGGCCCCCGGCCGGGCGCTCATCTACCTCCACGACCTGCAGGGCCGCGGCCTGCGCGAGACGCCCGACCTGTGCGGCCTCCTCGAGGCGGCCCGGCTGCCCGTCATTGCCCCACACACGGGCCGCTGCTGGTGGATCGACCGCGTCGTGCCCGGCTTCGATTCGACGACGACGCCGGAGCGATTCGTGGTCGATGCGGTCCGCGCCGCGATCGCCGGCCGGTTCGGCGTCCAGCCGCCGGGCATCGCGATTCTCGGCACCGGCATGGGGGGGCAGGGGGCACTGCGGCTCGCCTATCGCCATCCGGCCCTGTTCCCGGTGGTCGCGGCGGTCGCACCGGCGATCGATTTTCACCGCGCGATGCGCGAGGCCGCCGACCGCGTTGACGGCGCGCTCTTCGACACGCTCTGGCAGGTGTATGGCGACGTCGAGCGGGCCCGCCAGGACACGGCGATCCTTCACGTCCATCCGCTCAACTGGCCGCGGCACCAGTTCTTCGCCAGCGGCCCGGATGACGTCCACTGGCACGACGGCGCCGCCCGGCTGCGCGAGAAGCTCGTGGCCTTGGGCATTCCGCACGTCGCCCTGCTCGATCCGCGGGCGGGAAGCGACGCCCCGGCGACGCATGCCGCGGCCGCCGCCGAGGCACTGGCATTCGTGCAGGCCGCGCTCGACCAGGAATCCCGGCGACTTCCCCCCGCACCGCGGCCGGGCGGCGGGTGACCAGCCCGCTCACGTGCCGGGCAGGCCGGGGGGTGCGACGGGCAGCGGCACGGGCACGGCCTTGCGCGCCGCCGGTCCCGGCGCGGACGCACGCGGGTTTGGCGGAGGCACGGACGGACCGGTCGGGGCCGCGGGGAGTTGGTAGTCGAAGTGCCGTATGCCCCCCATTTCCACGGTGTTGAGTCCGCGCCAATAGAGGATCTTTTCGCCGGCCAGCGCCTGTTCCGGCCCGCCGTTCTTCCCCTGCCTGAAGATCCGCGCGTCGGCGAGTCCGTTGCCCTCGAACACGATCAGGTCCTTGGCCTCGCTCCAGGTGAGCCGGCTGCTCACGCCGCTGAACGATTCCGCCTCGACCTCCACATTGCCCCCCGCCTGCACGTCGATCTGCCCGCGGGCCTGCCCCGGCTGCCGCGGTCCCTGGGCGACGCTCAACTGGCTGGCCTTGATCAGCACCTCGTCCTTCCCCGGCCCCCGGGGAGCGCGCGGGTCGAGGGTGTCGTTCCAGGCCGCGACCGGCCCATGGATGGCCTCGACCCGCTGGTGAAACTCGAGCATCTGCCGGTTCATGTTGCCGCGCACGTCGCGCTGGAAATCGACGCCCAGATAGGTGAGCCCGGCCGCCGCGACGGGGGCCGCGACGGGGCGGACGGGAGCCGGGGCCCCGGGTAGCGCGAGGCCGCCGGGTGCCGCCAGCGCCGGCGCCGCCCCGCTGCGCAGGATGCTGAGCCGGCCCGGCCCATGACCGACGAAGTCTCCGCTCTGCCTTTCGAAGATGAAGTCGCGCAGGTGGAGGCGTTGCAACGATCGCGAGTCGCCGTCCCGGGATTCATTCTCGATCCGCACGGCGCCGTTGCCGGCGAACCGAGTCAGCTGCGGCGGAGCGGCCCGTGCGGACGGATTGTCGAGGCTGAAGGGCCGGTCGAGGACGGCCTCCAGGACGTCGGCCGACACCCGCGTGTCTCCCGTCTCGGCGACGGCCGCCTCGTGAAATTGTGCCGTGCGGCCGTCGAAGTCCATGCGGCCGCGCCACGTCAGGCTGATGCGGTCCGCTCCCGCTGCCGGCCGCCGCGCGGCCGGCCCGGCAAGGGCGAAGCCGTCGAGCCCTCCCGCACCCAGCGGCCCCGACAGCCGGCCGCTACCGTCCACCTTCATCCGGTTCAAGCCCCGGTCGACCTCGACGAGCGGCCCCTGCAGTTCGACCCCGCGGCCCGCGACCCGCGCCGGCTTGCCCCAGACGATGGCATGCGTGTCGAACTGCTGCGGCCGCAGCACCTCGAGTTCGTCTCCCTCGATGCAAACTCCCTGGTCGGCCGCGGGCTGCTGATCGGCGATCACAGCCGGCTGCTCGACGAGCCGCACCTGGCCCTTGAGCGACAGCCTGGCGACCTGCTCGATGCGGACCCCCTCAGGATCGAGGCTGATCTCGCCCACGATGAGGGCCGCGGACGCCGTCAGCGGGCCGCGATTCGCAGGCGCGGACGCCGGCCGGGGGTCTGCCGTGGGCTGCGGCGCGGGCCCCGTGGCCACGGCTGCGGTGCCGCCCCCCGGCGCCTCGACCGGTCGCGGCGCCGGCCGCACGAAGTAGAGTCGCAGCTCGTCGGTCCGCACGGAGGCCCGGGCCGCCGGCGACTCCGCCTCGACGGTGCCGCGCACCTGGAGCCGGAGCGGGCGAATGCGTGACATGTCCGGCGCGGCCGCCGGCCGCGGCGTCGCGGCGCCGGTGCCGGACACGGAACCCGTCGTGGCCAGCCAGAGGTGCATCTCCGCCCCACGCAGCCCCCCCTGCCCCTCCATCGTCACCCGCGCGTCACCGATGACCGAGGCAACCTGCTCGCGCGGGTGCTTTTGGTCGGGCCTGACGAGCAGCGATTTCTCCCAGGCGATCGCGATCGGAGCGCCGCCCGCTTCGCCGTGCAGCCGTGCCCAGCCCGGCCCGGCGGCATCGAGCCGGCCGATTTCGCCCGACGCGGCAGCGCGATACTCGATGCCCCGGGCCACGACCTCGTTGCCGCGGAACTTCACCGCCACCGGATCGTTGCCGGAGAGCACGATCCGCGCGTGCTTCAGGTCGTAGCCGAGCGTCGCCGCGCACGCTTCCAACCCCTCCGCCGTGCTCCGTGCCACCACGGGCTTGCCACTGGCGATGACCTGCACCGGCTCCAGCCTGCCCTGCCCGCCGTTTCGCGCCAGGTAGATGGTGAGCAGGTCGCAGGCGATGTGATCGCGGTTGCGGTCGGGCAGGTCGCGGACGATGTCGACGTTCTCCTCGAGCGTGATGACCTTCGCCGGCTCGTTGAGGCACAGGGCGCCGCGGCAGGTCACGAGCACCGGTGTGGTGTCGGCAGCCCGCGCCGCGTCGGCGTCGCGTTGCCCGCCGCCGGCCGCGTCCGTGCCGGGCACGAAGCCGCCCGTGAAGCCCTCCAGCCGCATGCGCACGTCGCGATCGATGCGAATCGAGTCGACGCCGCCGATGTTCGGTCCCTGTCCTGGATGGGCCGGGGGTACGGCCGCGGCCTGCCGCGGCCGGAGGACGGCCACCAGGCCGCGCCCCTCGCCGCGGGAGCGGCCGTAGCGGAACTGCACGGCGGCGTTGCTGCGCACCTCGAGTTCGGAGAGCTCGATGTCGCGGGTCACGATCTCCACGTCGTCCTCACGGCCCGGCGCCGTCGCGGTGCCCCGAATCGTCACCTGCCCGCGCAGGCTGCCGCCGATGAGCCGGGGCAGGCTGGTGATGCGCTTCAGGTCCGGTGGCGCGTCGAACTCGAGGATCGCGCCCTGCGGCGCCCGCAGCACGTAGGTGCGGCCCGGATCCCGCTCCCCGGCGGCGGACCGCCGCTCCGGCAGCACGAGGATCGTGCACTGCTCGAGACGGACGCGGCCATCGGGGAGGATGTCGCCGTCCTTGCAGAGCAGCTGCATCTGCCTCCCCATCTCGAAGACCAGTGGGGCCGACAGTTCCCATGCGCCCGGCGGAAACAGGTCGCTGAAGGCCGCGAACCGGGCGGTGTCCGCCGCCCGGATCGCCCGCTCCTGCTCGGCGCTCATCTCCACGCCGGCGCCCGCCGCCCGCGACCGCGGCTCGACCAACGGCACCACCGTGAGCCGGTACAGGCCGGCGGCGGCGAGGATCGCGAGAAACACCCGCACCGTCCGGCCGAGCCGATGTTCCATGGCGATGTCCGTGACAACTTCGTCTCAGGGGCGTCCCGACGCGTAGCGGGCGACGATCGACTGCCAGGCTCCGCGGGCCGAGAGCATCTGTTCGATCACCTCCCGGACCGCTCCCCGGCCAGCGCCGGCCTGCGTGACGACGGCGGCCGCGGCCCGCAGTTCGGTGCAGGCATCGGCGACGGCCACGCCCAGTCCGCAGCGGAGTACGACCGGCAGGTCCGGCAGGTCGTCTCCGATGAAGGCGAGCTGATCCCATCCCAGCCCGCACTCGGCCAGAATCGCCGCCGTGGTCTCGAGCTTGTCCTCGACCCCCTGGCGGACGATGCCGATGCCGAGCTCGTGGGCCCGCACCTGCACGACCCGGCTCGCCCGCCCGGTGACGATGCCGGAGCGGAACCCGGCCCGCTGCCAGAGGCGAATCCCGAGGCCGTCCTTGATGCTGAACGTCTTCTGCTCGATGCCCTCGTTGTCCCAGGTGATGCCGCCGTCGGTGAGCACACCATCCACGTCGAGCAGCAGCAGCTGCACGGCGGCAAGGCGACGGTCGAGGTCCGTGGAATCGGGCATGCGATGGCGGGCGGTTGATGAAGCGGGTGGCGGCCCCGGACGGCGGTCAGGCGGCGACGCTTCCCGACTGCCGCAGGGAGGAGGATTCGGCGCCGGGCACGAGGCCGACCAGGTCAACGACGTCGAGCAGGCCGCAGGGGTGGCCCTGGGGATCGATCACCGGCAGTTCGCTCAGCCGGCGCTGCTCGAGCATGGCGACGGCGTCCCGCAGCCGCGTCCCCACGGCGATGGTCGCGGGCCGAGATGTCATGACGCGGCCGATCGGCTCGTCGATCGCGGCGTCGTTGCGGCGCTCGAAGAGCCGGGCCAGGTCGCTGTCGGTGAAGATGCCGACCAGCAGGCCCGCCGCGTCGATGATCATCACCGCCCCGGTCCGGCGCGTTGGCAGCGGCCGCATGAACACCGACCGCACCGTCTCGTCGGGGGCGGCCCGCCGGCACTCGGCCAGCGGCCGCATCGCCTCCTCCACGGGCATCAGCTCGCGGCCCAGGTTGCCCCCGGGGTGCCGGGCCGCGAAGTCGGCGGCCGTGAACCGGCGCAGCCGACTGGTCACCAGCGCCACGGCGTCGCCCACGGCGAGCATCAGGGCCGTGCTCGTGCTCGGGGCGAGCCCGAGCAGGCAGGCCTCGCGCACGGTGCCGGTGGCGATCACGACCCGGGCCGCCCGGCCGAGCGTGCTCTCGGGGCGGCCGGTGATCGCGACCAGACCGATGCCGCGGGCGGTCACGTGCGGCAGCAGGCGGACGATCTCCTCCGACTCTCCCGACTGGGAGAGGGCGAGCACGAGATCGTCACGCCGCAGCATGCCGAGGTCGCCATGCACCGCCTCCGCCGGATGGAGGAAGTGGCTCGGCGTGCCGGTCGAGGCGAGCGTCGCCGACACCTTGCGGGCCACGATCCCCGCCTTGCCGATCCCGGTGACGACGACGCTGCCCGTGCAGCCCTCGACGAGCCGCACGGCGCGGACGAAGTCGCCACCGAGCGCATCCGCAGCCTGGAGCACCGCCTCGGCCTCGGCCCTGAGGATGGCACGTCCGTGCGTCAGCACGTCGGCGTCGGTCGTGTCGCGGATGTCATCCATGGCTGGCCCGGCCCTCGCCCGCACGGCCGCGCGGGGGAGGGACTATAGGCCCGAGCACGCCGGTGCCGCAACGGGGTTTTCCGGCCCTGCCAGGCCCTTCGGAGGGTCTTGGGGGCGACTCTCACGCATGACCTGGGGCCGCTCCGGTGTCACCGGGCTTCTTGAACGGAGGATTTGAGGTTCGGCTTCGCGAACTCAAATCCTTAGAAGGTTCGGCCAGCTACGCCGTCCGCCGAGCATGCAGCAACTCGCCCGCCGCAATTGGGCGTACATCGTCCGCGTTGACAGTGATCAGGGCCACAGTGCGCCCGCTGCCGTCCACAAACTCGACTTCATAGGCCCGACCGCCTTCGTAGATGTGCACGATCGTTCCAACATCACCACGATTGAGCCTTTCGTGGGGCGGTTCACAATCAAGCACGACGAGAGAATGTTCGACAATCATGGCTCCTCATCCGGGTACGCGGTTACGAGTCGTGCAGGACGATCGGCCTCGACTATCCACACAGCCAATACGCTTGCAGAGCGATGGGATCCACGACCGACTGTACCCTTCACGACGTATTTTACGCCGAACGGCGTCCGGACGGTAGCGAACTGCTTGCATGTGGCGGCAAGGGCCAAGAGATCACTCGCCAGCTCCTGCCAACGGTCACGGGCGCAGCCGAGCGACTGGAACCATGCCGCCTTGGAGCCGCCGTCGGGATGCTCAGGATTGAGCAGGTAGTCGCGAACCTTTTCGGTTGCGACGGTTGCCTCGGTTGCGTTTGGAATCGGCATCGGGCTTAAGGCAGCAGAACGCTGGCGATCAGCGGCTCGCGGCCTTGGACGATCCATTCCGACTGATTTTATCGCGAGTCCGCTGCATTGCGTTGTTCGGCCTGCTAATTGCCCCCAACCGACAACCCGAGCACCAGCAGCGCCAGGCACGCTACAAGGCTGCCATACGCCACGCCACGGCTTACCTGCCCGTTGGCGGCCCCCAGGCCGAAGTGAGCCCCTTGATGGTGCCACAGCCACAACCCCGCTGGGGCGATGACAGCACCAAACAACCACAACTGCCACAGTTCCGATCCGTGCCGGAGCATGTCGCCGCAATCGCCAACGCGGCCAAGCGACCCCACCCCGACGTACAGGCCGTTCGCCAGCAGGCAAAACCCAGCGAAGAATCGCAAAACAAAGGCGCAGGACGCTCCGGCCGCAGCCGCCGCACCCCAGAGGATGAGCGGGACTGCAACGCCTATGACTGGGCCCGCCCACACGACGACCAACGGCCGTGGGTTGTCGGCCAAGTCCGTGCGGGAAATCGTCAGCGGGTGCAGAACCACACGGGCGACGCGGCCACCGGTCAGCCACGCCCCGAGGACGTGGCCGGACTCGTGGATCGCCTGCATCCCCAGCCACGAGCCGAGAATCACCGAGCAGATCAGCACGACTTGATGCACGCGATGCACTGTGCCCTCCGGTGCCTAACGGTTGCGATCAGCGGCTCGCGACCTTCGACAAACCACACCGCCGGATTTTATCGCGAGTCCGCTGCATCGCTTGGTTCCATGGCTGCTGCCGTTGCGGGCGACGCACGAGGGGTACTCGCACCTACGATAGCAAAGACGAACAAGCAGGCGACTCCAAAGAACATGGCGAACGTGAACACTTCGGAAACAGCAATGCGCCACCTATAGAAGGACGTCGGGTGCGGTGCCCACGTATTGATGTCGTCGCTGTCGTTTCCCTCGGAGTCTGACTTTCGATCTTCGCCGAGAGAGTAAATCCCAAACATATGGCCGCTGGCATTTGTGCTTGAGATCTTCACGCAACGATAAGCGCTACCCCAGCCATCAGTCTTCCAGTCTCCCACTTCTCCGAACTTGTGCGTAGTCGGATGCCCATCGGCCGATGCGCCGCTTAGCCAGGAGTTGATAGCGCGGACACTCTCATCGGTTACCGGGATGGGGTCACCTGAGGAGATCAGGCCATAATTCAACTGCTGAGCGATCATTGCAGTAGCTGAGCGCGTCACATCATGCTTGTAGAGAATGCATGATGTGTGGCTCGCGACCCAAGCCAACACAGCCAGAACAAAAGCGATTAGCAGAGCGGCAAAGTGGCGAAACACGCCGAGACCCTCTCGCTATTCATGGAACAATCTAATTCAGCCGTACTGAGTCGGCTTGAATACGGTTATTACCGGAATTATTCCAACGGCCGGGCGGGGGTGTCAATCGAGGCCGGCCGCAGATTCACGGCACCCAACCGCACGAACACACCCCCGAAAAGGACGGGTCTTGTCGCGGGTAGGCAAAGAGTGTACACATGTTCCTATACGGGCGAGCACAGGCTGGAGTGAACGTCGCTGTGCGGGGTGTGGCATGAGTGTTGACCAGTATTGAACGCGATTGCGGCAAGGCTCGCTTGGGCGGAATGATCAACAGTGGTTTCCCGCATGGTTCCGTCGATATGCCGAAGCAGTGCAGGTTGAGAGGGGCGCATTGCCCGTTACACGGGAAACTGTGATCGATTTGTTGAGGGGCTTTCGTAGCGGAGGCACGCCGGCGTGGCAACGCCTCCAGACAACGCGAGCCATCGAGGCCTACCAAAGCGTGGGTTCTCGAGACCGATCAGCCTTCTTTGCAAGACATACGAAGCATTCTCGGCCGGCGTCTCAGTCAGCGCGCGGATCAGGAGTGCACTGCCGCGCGTGGCGATGCCGTCCGCGGCCACGATGATGAACGGCCCCTCGTCGGCATCATCGACTCGAAGAAACCGGCCATCATTCAGCAGGCCATGTGCCGAGTTGTTTTCGGAGTCTCGAACACCTGCTGCGGTACTCTGCGACTGTCCCCCTTCGCGCTTCGTCGGCTCTCCGTGATCCGCGGTGGAGACAGCCAGATCACACGCGTCCTCTGCGTGCTCGTGCGACACGAAGCAGCGAACCGAGTCGGCCCAGGGCGTCGGCGGAAGTCTGGGCGGCAGTCCACGCGGCCGGGGGACACGGGCGTCGTCGAACTTTCGCCGTTCGAGTTCCTCGATCGGCTCGCGAATCGAGAGGCTTGGCCCGCGTGAAGCCAGCCCCTCACACACCTCGGTGAACCGCTCGAGCCGCCGGAGAGTCTCGCCGGCCCGCGTCAGGACTTTCCGTAGCGCTCGGCCATCTGGGCGAGCGTCAGCAGCGGCACCTTCGTGGCGTTGCCCGCCTGGCCGAACTGCACCATGCGCTCGGCGCAGACCTTCTTCATCGCCTCGCGGGAGGGCTTCAGGTAGTCCCGCGGATCGAACTTCTCCGGCGCCTCGGCGAGGACCTTGCGGATCGCACCCGTGATCGCCATCCGGCAGTCGGTGTCGACGTTGATCTTGCGGACGCCGTGCTTGATGCCGCGCTGGATCTCCTCCACCGGCACGCCCCACGTCTGCGGCATCTTTCCGCCGTACCGGTTGATGACGTCCTGCAGCTCCTGCGGGACGCTCGACGAGCCGTGCATCACGAGATGACAGTTGGGCAGCTTGGCGTGGATCTCCTCGATCCGCTTCATCGCCAGCACCTCGCCGTCCGGCTTGCGGGTGAACTTGTAGGCCCCGTGGCTGGTGCCGATCGCCACGGCCAGCGCGTCGACGCCGGTCGCGGCGACGAACCGGGCCGCCTCGTCCGGATCGGTCAGCAGCTGGTCGTGCGACAGCTGCCCCTCGGCACCGTGGCCGTCCTCGGCCTCGCCGTGCCCGCTCTCCAGCGACCCGAGGCAGCCGAGCTCCCCCTCCACCGAGACGCCCTGCCGATGGGCGAGGCTGACGACGTCCCGCGTGACCTTGACGTTGTAGTCGAAGTCAGCCGGCGACTTGCCGTCCTCCTTGAGCGAGCCGTCCATCATCACGCTCGTGAACCCGTTGTCGATCGCGCTCTGGCAGGTGGCCGGGGAGTTGCCATGGTCCTGGTGCATGGCGATCGGAATCTGCGGATAGAGCTCCGCGGCGGCGAGCATCAGGTGCCGCAGGTAGTTGTCCTGGCTGTAGCTGCGGGCGCCGCGCGAGGCCTGCACGATGACGGGCGACTCGGTCTCCCGGGCGGCCTCCATGATCGCCTGGATCTGCTCCATGTTGTTGACGTTGAAGGCGGCCAGGCCGTAGCCGTGCTCGGCAGCGTGGTCGAGGAGGATGCGCAAGGGAACGAGGGGCATGGGTCGTCTCCGGCACGAGGGCGATGGGGCGGGAGCCGCGGCAATCCGCGACTGCGACGATCATACGGCATGGGCGAGCGTGATAGAATCCCCTTTGCCGGCTGTTCCGCCGCCCCGAGAGCCACCGCGATGGACCTCCGTCCCACCTCCGCACCACTCACGAGTTTCCTGTTCGTGGTCGGCGGCTGGGCATGCCTCGGGCTGGCGGTCATCGGGGCCGTGCTGCCGTTCGTGCCCTGCACGCCGTTCGTGCTCCTGGCGAGTTTCTGCTTCTACCGCGGTTCCCCGCGGATCCATGCCTGGCTGCACCGGTCGAGGACGTTCGGCCCCACGCTCGACGACTGGCAGCACTACCGGGGCATCCGCCGCGGACTCAAGCACCGGGCCGTGCTCATGGTGCTGGCCGTCGTGACACTGAGCCTGCTGCTCAGCGGCATGCAGTGGTGGCTGCGCTACGCCTTCTTCGCCGCCGTCACCATCGGGCTGTACGTGATCTGGACCGTCCCCACGCTCCCCGACGACGCACCGAAGGCCCCGCGGACGCTCCCCGAGTGACCGGCCCGCTCCCCGCGTGACCCAAGTCAGTGCTCCAGCGTTGCATCCGGCTCGGGCAGCCAGTGCGTGAGGATCGCGCCGACGAGCGCGTAGCACCCCGCCACCGCGGCGCCCATGAGGGCGATCCGCACCGGGTCGGGGGGCGTCGCCGCGGACAGCGTCAGCGTCAGCCAGGCGGCGGCCGTGCCGAGCACGCGACCGCCGATGTTTGCCGCGAAGCTCTCCCCCGTGCCGCGCAGGTGGGTGGGGAAGACGTGCGGGATGTAGTTGCCCCAGAAGCTGAACTGCGCGACCGTGAACAGGCCGGCCACGAAGATCCCCGCCTTGATCCAGGGCAGCGACGCCGCGTCGCCGAGCTGCGTCGAGATCCACCAGAAGACCGCGGGCACGACCACCAGCGCCGGCCACTGGAAGATCCGGAGCAGCGTCCGCCGGCTCGCGATGCGCACGGCCGCGAAGGCGAGCAGGACGCGGCCCACGAGGCCGCCGATCTCCTGGAAGATGGTCACCGTGGCCACGGCCTCGTCGGTGGCGTTGCCGGCGATGGCCTTGAGATTCGGCGGTTTCGGTTCCGCCCGTCCCGCGTCGGCCGCCTCCTTCAGCGCCTGCTGGTGCCCCGCTGCCGCCCGCTCCTGCGCCCCCTTGGCGGTCTCGAGGATCGCCGCATGCCCCTTGGGCCCGCCGAGGATCTGCGGGAGTTGCTGGATCGCCCCGAAGGCGATGCCGTAGCTCGCCGCGAACACGAGCGTGGTCACGACCGTGGTGCGGACCAGTTCGGGGCTGAAGAGTTCGCGAATGCTCGGCCGCCGCAGCGTGCCAGCCCGCTTCTTTTCGGCCCACACCGGGCTCTCCGGCAGGAAGGGACGGATGAGGATCAGCGGCAGGGCGGGGATGACGCCGGAGACGAGCGTGTACCGCCAGGCATCGTGCCCCCCGTGGATCGCCGGCAGCAGGTCGGCGAAGCGGGCCGCCAGCACGTTGGCCGCCCCCACGAGCAGGCCGCCCAGCGACGAGAAGGCCTGCGTCCAGCCGAGAACCCGCTCGCGCTGCTCGCGGTCGGGAAACAGTTCAGCCAGCCAGGCGACCGCCGCCACGAACTCCACGCACACGCCGATGAACACCAGGCAGCGAAAAAAGAGCAGTTGCGGCAGCGACGTGGCGAAGCCGGCCGCCAGCGCGGCGAGGGCGTAGAGCAGAATGCTGAAGGTCAGCACCCGGCGCCGGCCGAGGAGGTCGGTGAGGTAGCCGCCGATCAGGCCGAACACCCCCCCGGCGATCGCGGGCACGAAGAACAGCGTCCGCGCCCAGCCCACGTAGCTCTTCCCGCCCGGGCTCCACAGCGCGGCGGCGTCGGCCGGCGACATCCCCCCCTGCACGAGCGCGTCCACCAGCGGCCGGCTCAGGTCGCGAATCGCCGGCTTGATCACCAGCGGCAGCATCAGCAGTTCGTAGATGTCGAACGCGAACCCGATGGCCGCGATCGCGCACACCAGCCAGCCGGTGAACGAGAGTCTGCCCGCGGCGGTCATGCCCGACGACCCGTTGCCTGATGCACCTGCCATGCCTGCGGCTCCTCGAGGCTGCGCGGACGGCTCATGCCGCACGCGCCGCCGGACAGCCTACCGGCCTGAGGGCAGCGCGGGAACGCGCACCACCGGCCGGCGGCTCTCGCCGCGGACCCTACTGCGGCCCGATCGACGGCGGGCACTTGGCGAGGAAATCCCGCGGGCCGCGGGTCGTGTAGTACGGATAGGCCACCGCGCCGGTCGGCGGCCCGGCCGGGCCGAGCGCACCATGATCGGAGGCCGCCAGGGCCGCCTTCTCCTCGGGCGAAAGGTGATGCTTGGCGAGACCGCCGTAGCGGCCCGCGTGCGGCATGCGGCAGGCGCCCCCCTCGCAGTCCCGGCAGCCGCCGGTGGGGCAGGTGCCATCCTCGCACTCGCCGGGCGGACCACTGCCTTGCCGGCCGCCCACGTGCTGGGCGTGGTGGGAATAGGGGCCGTCCGTGTTCAGGAGAAACAGGCGGTCGATGATCGAGCAACCGCTCGACGTGACGATCAGGGTGGCCACGGCGGCCAGACCGAGCATGCGCTGCAAGGTGGACATGGGCGAGATTCCCCGCTGGGCGGCCCCGAGCGGCCGGCGGCGAACCACCGCCACGCACGCTCCTCCGCGATCACCGCTGGTATCGGTCGTGACGCGGACGCCGATTGAGGAAACCCTGCGGTCGGCAAGCTGGGCAAGCCGGTGAGGCCGGGGTGCGGGCCCCACTGACTCCGCCGCCGGAATGAATGGTCCTCAACGCCGGGCGACCGCCCCGCGAGGCGAGGGGCACCTTGGCTGCCCCTCCGCCGAGCAAGGTCCGCCCGGGCCATGGAGGGCCGGGCGGACCTACGGCTGGAACCGCCCGACGATCAGCGCGATGTTCTGGCCGCCGAATCCGAAGCTGTTGGAGAGCGCCCGTTCGCACCGCGCCTCGCGGGCTTTGTTCGGCACGTAGTCGAGGTCGCAGTTCGGGTCGGGCGTCTCGTAGTTGATCGTCGGCGGCAGGATGCCGTCGCGGATCGCCAGCAGGCAGACGATCAGTTCGGTCGCACCCGCGGCGGCGATGAGGTGGCCCATCATGCTCTTGGTGCTCGACACCGGGAGCTTGGAGGCCCGGTCGCCGAACACCTTCTTGATCGCCAGCGTCTCCACCTTGTCGTTGACGTCGGTGCTCGTGCCGTGGGCGTTGACGTAATCGATGTCGCCTGCGTCGAGGCCCGCGTCCGCCAGGGCCATGTTGATGCAGGCCGCCGCGCCGCGCCCCTCGGGATGGGTGTCGGTGATCCGGTAGGCGTCGGCCGTCGAGCCGTAGCCGAGCAGTTCGCCGTGGATCGTCGCTCCGCGCCGCCGGGCGTGCTCCAGTTCCTCGAGCACGACCATCGCCGCCCCCTCGCCGAGCACGAAGCCGTCCCGGTCGTTGTCGAACGGCCGGCTGGCCCGCGTCGGCTCGTCGTTGCGGGTGGAGAGCGCGGTGAGGAGGTTGAACCCCGTGACGCCGAAGGGATGGATCATGCTGTGTGTGCCCCCCGAGAGCATCACGTCGGCCTCGCCGCGCCGGACGATCTCGGCCGCCTCGCCGATCGCCTGGCTGGAGGCGGCGCAGGCCGTGAGGCAGTTGAGGTTCGGCCCCTGGGCGTCGAACATCCCGGCCAGGTGACCGGCCGGCATGTTCGGCTCCTGTTCGACCTCGGCGAGCGGATGGAGCGTCTCCAGCCCCAGTTTGGTGAACTTCGCCACGTCGAGGGTCTCCCCCTCGATCGCCGCCACCATCATGTTGGTGAACGCCTCGAAGTCCTGCTGCCCCTCGCCACTCCCCAGGTAGACGCCGAGCCTGGTCGGATCGGCAGGCAGCCCGTCCGGCAGGCCGGCGGCCCGCATCGCCTGCAGGGCGGCTCCGGCGGCGAATCGGGTGTGTCGGCCGCAGAACCGCCACAGTTTTTCGTCCTGCCCCTCGGCGGTGATGTCCCAGTCACGGACCTCGGCCGAGATCTTCGTCGGGAACCGGGAGGCGTCGAAGACGGTCGTCAGCCCGACGCCCGACCGGCCGGCGACCAGATTCTTCCACAGCGACTCCACCGTCACACCCAGCGGCGTGATGCAGCCCATCCCCGTGATCACGACCCTGCGCCTGCCGCCCGCCATCGCTTGCCCTCTCCTCTTCGTGCCGTCTCCCGGCGCCGGCTCACCAGTCCGGCCGCGCCAGCGGCTGGCCCGCCGCGTCCCTGCCCACGTCGTAGATGTGCATCTGGTCGAGCCAGCGGAGCAGTTCGTGTGGTTCGAAGAGCTTCGGCACGCCCTCCCCCGGTTCGAGGTGGGCGAAGAACAGCTCCGCCTCCCCCTGCACCCGCTCCCCCACGGTGCTCCGCACCCGGGTCAGCGAACCGGTCGGCTTCAGGTCGAGCACCTCGGCCTGGAAGCGGATCGTGTCCCCCGGCACCGCGTCGAAGTGAAACTCCGCCGCCGCGACCTTGGCGAGCACGACCCGGCGATTGAATTCGATCGCGTCGGCGACGAGCAGGCCCGCCGTCTGGGCCATCCCCTCGACGACCAGCGAATTGGGCATCAGCGCCGCCCCGGGAAAATGATCGTGGAGGTGCTCCTCGGCCAACGACACGTTCTTCACGGCGGTGGCGGACCGGCCCCTCACGAACTCCTCGAAACGATCGACCCAGAACCAGCGCATGCGTCGCTCGCGGCCCGTGGCCGCCCCCGCGTGGATGCAAGAAACGTGTCCGACGGCCCGCGGCGTCGCCGGCGATCGACGGGCCGCCGCGGTCAGGTGGCCAACTTGCTCTGCACGTAGCGGACCATGTCCTCGACCGTGAGCGTGTTGGCGAAGTTCTGCACGCCGGGATTCGCCTCGAACTTCGCCAGGTCGGCGAACGGCATCCGCGCCTTGAGGGCTGCGATGCCGGCCGCGTTGACCTTGCCGTTCGTCACGAACTCGGTGCTGGAGAGGACGTCCTCCGGAAACAGTTCCCCGCGAGAGATCTTGATGCCGAACGCCTTCTCCAGCCGGAAGACGATGTCGAGGAAGTCGATCGACTCCGCACCGAGATCCCCGACCATGGTCGCGGCCGGGGCCACATCCTCCTCGTCCACGCCGAGGGCGTCGACGAGGGCGGATTTCACCTTCTCAAAAATTTCATCGCGGGACGGCATCGACTGTGCACCCTTCGATCGAGGAAGAAACCGGAAGTCACACCCGTGGGGCGGAACGACACAGGTTGTAATCGCGACCGGGGCGGATTGGAACCCGAACTGGCGATTTTTCCGGGCCCATCCATGCGCATGCGGGAAAAACAGGCCGCCGCGGCTCCACGGCGACTGCCGCGGCGGAACCCGGACCCGCTCAGCCCGCCTCGACCGGAACGGCCTTGGGGGCCGTGGGGCCGGACGCCATGACCGCCGCCGGTCGGCCGGCCGGATGGAGAATCGCCCACAGGCGGCGCATCTCCGCCCGCACCCGGGCGTCGAGCGCGGCGCCGTGGAGTTGCCTGTCGGCGAGGTTGTAGCGCTCCAGCACCAGCCTGGCCGTCAGGCTGGTGCGACCGCCGATCGAGCCGCTGGCCTTGATGCGGGTCGTGGTTGCGTCCTGATCGAGAACCTCCGCGCTGACAGTCAGCACCCGACCCGGCTCGGCGAAGTCGCCGTATTTCACGTTCTTCGCCGACCGGAGGACGACGATCGAGTGGGCGAAGTCCTCCCCCAGCCGGATTGTCCAGGCGGCGGCCTGTGTCATCGCCTCCAGCATCATCACCCCCGGCAGGACGGGAAAGCGGGGGAAGTGGTCGGCGAGATATTCCTCGGAGAGCGCGACGGTCTTGACCGCCGTGATGCTTCGGCCCGGGTCGATCGCCAGCACGCGGTCTATCAATGTGAAACGCATGAGAGATCCTTCCGTGAACGGGCGGCAGTATAGGGAACGGACGCCGGCCCACAACCGTCCGGCAGCCCAATGGCCCCGGCACAACACCGAACTGCCACGCTGGCAGCCGTTGCGACCGGCACTACCCGGCAGGTTTGCCGCGGCTGCCCCGCGCACGGGGGCTGTTTTGGCCGTTTCGCGCGGGTTCACCCGGGTGGCCGCCCGGTCAGAACGGTTCGGCATGGTGTTTGCTTTTTTCTCCCCGTCGGCCGGGACGTTTGTTTTTCGGTGGGCGACCGAGGGCCTGTTTCCCGCCGTCAACGTCCGCGAGACCGACGCCGCGTTCCTGATCGAGGCCGAACTGCCCGGACTCGATGCGGCCGACGTCGACATCTCCGCCTCGGGCGCGGAGGTCGTGCTCAAGGGCTGCCGCCCCGACGTCACTGCGGGGACGCGGACCGGCAACGGCGAGCAGCAGGTGACCTGGCATCGCCGCGAGCGCGGCACCGGCGTGTTCGAGCGCCGGCTCACGCTCCCGACGGCGATCGACGCCGGCGGCGTCGAGGCGGCGCTCGTCAACGGCGTGCTCACCGTCACCTGCCCGAAGGCCCCCGAGTGCCGGCCGCGGAAGATCGACGTCCGCGCCGGCTGACCGCGGCCGGCCGTCGATCCCCGCATCGCGTCGCGGCCCGTCGTCGCGCGTCTGAACGTTTCGTTTCCACACCAACGACAAGGGCGTCCTCACGGTGGAGCTCACCAAGTCACCCGCCAGCGCCTCGCGGAAGGTGCCGGTGCTCGCCAGCTGACGGGCGGCGCAGCGCGGCGGCGGATATGCTCTGGGCCGCGGGGCGCGAGTGCCCCGCGGCCCAGTCGTTTTCTCCCGGTCGTCGGCATGGCCGTCATCGTCGTTCCAGCGAACTCACGCGTCGTGCCTCCGCTCGCCGTCGACCTCGGCGGGATCCTGCCCGAGCGCCTGGCCGGCCTCGACGCCGCGGCGATCGCCCGCCTGCCGATCGAGGCCGACGGCCGGCGCTGCCTGCTTGGCGACCTGTTCGCCGTCAGCGGGGACGCCGCCGACGAACGCCTCGAGTTCCGCGGCGATTTTTCCCGCGTCCACCGGATCGGTGCGGAGATGGGAGCGGGGCGGATCGAAGTCGCCGGCGATGTCGGCCGACATGCGGGCGAACGGATGACCGGCGGCAGCCTCGCCGTCGCAGGTCGGGCCGGCGACTGGCTGGCTGCGGAGATGGCGGGCGGAAGCGTGAACGTCGGCGGCGACGCCGGTGACAACGTGGCGGCGTCACTGCCGGGGAGCGACGTCGGCATGCGCGGGGGGATGGTGATCGTTGGCGGCAGCGTCGGCGGGCTCGCCGGAGCGCGGATGCGGCGCGGGATCCTCGCGGTCTCCGGCGGGTGCGGCCCGGCGACCGCCCTGGAGATGCGGGCGGGAAGCGTCGTGGCCGGCTCCGGCGTGGGCCCCGACTCGGCCCTCGGCATGCGGCGCGGCTCCCTGATCGTGCTCGGCGGTTCCTGCCCGATCCCCGCGGGATTCAAACCCGGGGCGACCTGGTCGCCCCCGTTCCTTTCCGTCCTCCTGCGCCGGCTCGCGGCCGCGGGATATGGGCCGGCGACCGCCATCCCGCCTGGCAGCGCCTGGCAGCACTGGCACGGGGACGCGCTCGCGGGCGGCCGGGGGGAGATTTTCCGTCATCCAGGAGCCGGCGGCTGAATTCAGGCCGTTTTTCTGGAGGAGGCTTTCTTCCGGGCCGAGTTTGGGCTACTCTTTCGTCCTTCCCGACCCCGCCCCCTACGCACCATTCCATGCCCACGATCAGCCAACTCGTCCGCAGCCGTCGGCGCCCGAAGCGGAAGTTTTCCAAGTCTCCGGTGCTCGACCGCTGCCCACAGAAGCGCGGTGTCTGCCTGCAGGTCCGGACGATGACCCCGAAGAAGCCGAACTCGGCCCTGCGGAAGATCGCCCGCGTCCGGCTCTCGAACCAGAAGGAAGTTACGGTCTACATTCCGGGCGAGGGTCACAACCTCCAGGAGCACTCGATCGTGCTCATCCGTGGCGGCCGCGTTCGCGACCTTCCGGGTGTCCGGTATCACGTTATCCGCGGTGCTCTCGACACCCTCGGCGTGTCGGGCCGCAAGCAGTCGCGCAGCCTGTACGGCGCGAAGAAGGGTTGAGGCGTAGGAACGACGAACCATGGGAAACATCACTGCCAGCCGCGAACAGCTCCGTCCCGACCCGCGTTACGGGTCGCTTCTGGCGAGCAAGTTCATCAACTGCCTGATGGTCGACGGCAAGAAGAGCGTCGCCCAAAACGTCTTCTACGACGCGATGGACATCGTCGCCAAGAAGATCGGCGACGTGGAGCCGATCGAGGTCTTCAACCGGGCCCTCGAGAACGTCAAGCCGGCCGTCGAAGTCCGCTCGAAGCGGGTCGGTGGTGCCGCCTACCAGGTGCCGATGCAGGTCAATCGCAACCGGCAGCAGTCGCTGGCGATCCGCTGGATCCTCCAGGCGGTGCGCGAGAAGAAGGGCCGTGGCACCTACGAGAAACTCGCCGAGGAGATCATCGCCGCCTACAAGCGCGAGGGTGCCGCGGTGACCAAGCGCGACAACGTGCATCGGATGGCCGACGCCAACAAGGCGTTCGCCCACTTCGCCTGGTGAGCACCGGTCGCGGCCCAGGTCGACCGCCGATCAGCGCGGCCGGCCACGGGACCGATCCGGCAACGTGCACGGAGCAGCGCCCGTGGATGCCGATCTCGCGGTCGTTCTCGCCTCGCTGATTCATGGCCGGTCGGTCGCGGCCCTTGCCACGCTCCACGACGGCGGCCCGTTCGCCTCGATGATTCCCTATGCCACGGTCGTCACGGGCGCGCCGCCGCGGCTGCGGTTCGTGACCCATGTCAGCGGGCTGTCCGCCCACACCCGCGACATGCGGGCAGACCCCCGGGTCTGCCTGCTCGTCATGGCGGCGGAGTCGGGGGCGGTGCCGCCGCAGGCCATGCCGCGCGTCTCCCTGCCCTGCACGGTCGAGTTCGTGCCGCCCGGGCATCCCGAGCATGACCTGCTCCGTGACACGTACCTGGCCCGGTTTCCACACGCGGCCGATTATTTCGCGCTCGGCGATTTCTCTCTCGTCGCGCTCGTGCCGCAGTCGGCCCGGCTGATCGCCGGCTTCGCCCGGGCGCTGACGGTGTCGGCCGCCGATTTGGCCGCCGCTCTCGGGGCCGCCTGAGCGGGCCGGCCGCGTTCCGGCCGCGGCCGCGGCCGGAACGACGTGCCTCGGCCCGGAGGGTCAGCGCAGGTCGATCCGCAGCGGCAGCATGAACAGCGGCCGGCCCGAGCCGATCAGGGCCAGCGATTCGCCGTCGCGCACCAGGCCGGCGAGGCCCGGGATGGCGGCGATCCGCGCCGTGATCGCCGCGCGCAGCGCGGCCAGCGGGTCAGCGGCAACCGCCGCGACAGCCGGCAAGCCGCCTCCTTCCGTGGCCCCAAACAGATCATCGAACAGGCCGCGCGGCTCGGGGAGCAGGATCCGCTCCAGCGGCTCGCCCGCCGGCAGGCCGGCGAGCGTCCGCGCCTCGTCGATCGCGTCGTCCAGCGTTCCCAGCCGATCGACGAGCCCCGCCTCCTTCGCCATCCGTCCGGTGAAGACGCGCCCCTCGGCGAGGGTCGCCACCTTCTCGATGTCGAGTTTGCGGCCGGCTGCGACCTTGGCGGTGAACAGCCGGTAGACGTCCTTCATCGTGCCGAGGAACGCCTCCTTCTCCCCGGCGCTGAACGGCTCCCGGCCGGAGAGCCAGCCGGCGTTCCGCCCCTTGCTGACGACGTCGGTGTGGACGCCGATCTTTTCCAGGCCCTTGCCGACGACCATCTTGCCACCGACCACGCCGATCGAGCCGGTGAGGGTGCCCGGCGCGGCCACCACCCGGTCGGCCGCGACGGCGATGTAGTAGCCGCCGCTGGCGGCGATGTCGGACAGGCTCGCCACCACCGGCTTGCGGGCCCGCTCGGCCTCGCGCCAGATCAGGTCGCTGGCCAGCGCCGATCCGCCGGGGGAGTCGATCCGCAGCACGATCGCCACGACGTCGTCGTTCTTCTCCGCCTCGCGGATCGCCTCGATCACGGTGTCGGAGCCGGCCGCACCGCCGCCGAGCAGGTCGTCCTTCCCCTTGCCCCCCTGGATGGCGCCGCTGACGTGCACCACTGCGACCCGCTTTCCCTTGCCGCCGGCCTTGTCCTGGCGCTGCCCGGAGAGCATCTCCACCAGCTTCACGAGACCGCCGACGCCGGAAAAGTCCTTGTCAAGCTTCCGCTCGCCATAGTCGCGCACCAGCCGCGGGCCCTCGACCTTGGCCCGCCGGGCGAGGGCGTCGAACGCCTCGTCTTCGTAGGCAACGGCGTCGATCAGTTTCGCCTCGACGGCCGCCGCGGGCGTGAACACACCGGTGTCGACCAGTTCGCGGACCCGGGCGACGGGCAGGCCCCGGCCGACCGCAATCCCCTCGACGAGCTGCTCGTAGAGGTCGCCGATCCAGCGCTCGTACTGCTGCCGCAGCTGCGGGCTCATGCCGTCGCGGGTCAGCGGCTCGGCCGCTCCCTTGAACTCTCCCACCTGGAGGATCTCCGCCTGCAATCCAAGCCGGTCGAGCATCGACTTGAAGAACGTCATCTCGGCCCGCACGCCGGTGATCTCCAGCGTCGCCGCCGGCGGCATGGCGATCGAGTCGCAGGCCAAGGCCACGGCATAATGCACCGGATCAGCGCTGACGAGGTGGGCGGCCACGGGCTTGCCCGCCTTGCGAACGCGGCCGATCGCCGCGCGGATCTCGTCCCCCCGCGCCCGCCCCAGGTCCGGGCCGTCGATGGAGAGCAGGAGCCCCTGCACCCGCTCGTCCTTGGCGACCTTCTCGATTCGCTCCACAATGCGGTGGAGGTGCGGCCTGACGTCGGCCAGCATGCCCCCCTGCCCGACGCCCTCGGGCATGCGTCCGGCGAGGCTGATGTGGGCGATCGAGCTGGTGGGCTTGCGCCGCTGCGGCTCGGCGGTCGTGACGGGCGATTCCCGGTCGGCGACGGCAGCCGGTGCATCCGCCCCCGGGGCGACCTGCCAGCAGGGGGCGACCACAATCGCGACGAGGACCAGGGTGCGGATCGACATGGTGACTCCGTGACGGCGGGGGGAAAGGCGGTGGCAACCAGACGGGACTTCGGTAACCGGACTCTGTCAGGCTACTCCCGCGTCGCGATCGCGTTCAACCCGGGGGGCCCGGCAGCGACATGTGCCGGGCCGGAAAATTCTCGCCGCCCCTCTTGAAAATGAACGGCCGTATAGTAAGATACCGACGTCCAGAATCAGTTCGCGGCCGCTCCCGAGCCCCTGAATCCAAGCCCCTGAATCCACGAATCCCCAACCCCCCCGACCCATCTAGTCCCCGTATCCCAAGGAGTGCGGATTTTCCGCAGACATGATCATGGTCAAGCGAAAGGCATCGCCTCGTACCAGTTCCCACCGCGCCAGCTCCAGCAGTTCCGCCCCCCGTGGTCGGTCCGGGAAGGGCCGGCCCGGACCGGCTCGGACGGCGGCCGCACTGGCCGCCATTCGCCGCGATCCGTTCGGGCTCCAGGTGACGAAGGATGCCAACGACGGCGACGCTCCCACGGAGCGACAGATGGAGATTTACGCCTTCATCCGCGACAAGATCCACTCCCGTGGCTATGGACCAACGGTCCGCGAGATCGGCCAGGCATTCAAGATCAAGTCACCCAACGGCGTCGTCTGCCACCTCAAGGCCCTGGAGCGCAAAGGGCTGATCACCCGCGGCAAGAACATCTCCCGGGCGATCGAACTGGTGACCGAGCCGGCCCACCTCCGCGGCCTGCAACTCGCGGGCTGGGTCGCAGCGGGCACGCTGCGGACGGCTGAAGAGCAAACGGAACGGATCGACTTCACCGACCTCTTCAACCGGGACAATCACTTCGTCCTCAAGGTGATGGGCGATTCGATGATCGACGCCCAGATCGCCGACGGCGACTGGGTGATCATCCACAAGAAGCAGTCGGCCCATGCCGGCGACATCGTCGTCGCCCAGACCGAGGACGGCGAGGCGACGCTGAAATACTGGCATCCGGAGCGGGATCGGATCCGACTCCAACCGGCAAACTCCTCGATGAAGCCGATCTACGTCAAGAATGCCCGCGTGCTCGGGGTGCTGGTCGGCGTGGTTCGCAAGATGTAGCGTCGCAGCGGGGCGTGGAACGAGGACGCCGGCGAACTGCTCCGCCTGAACGGTCGCCCGCGACCGTTCAGGCGGGCCTTTCGAACGATCCTTCCTGCAGTTGGTGCAGCTTGTTGTAGAGCGTCTTGAGGCTGATCCCCAGTTCCTCCGCGGTCCGCACTTTGTTACCGCGGTTTCGTTCCAAAGCCTCGACGATCGCCTGCATCTCCAGTTCGCGGAGCTTCACCGGCGGGCGCGATGGCGCTGGACCGTCGGCGGGGAGGGCAGCCTGCGCCGGCGCGACTGGCGCCGCAGTCCGCTGGGCGTCTTCCGGCCGCTGCGGCTGGCGCAGGCCGCCACCCAACCGTCCCGGCAGATGCTCCGGCTGCAGTGGCAGTTCGTCGCAGAGCACGAGCCCGTGCTCGATGACGTTGGCGAGTTCGCGGACGTTGCCGGGCCAGTGATGGCCGCGCAACAGGTCCAAGACCGCACCGGTCGCGACCATGGCATCGGGGGGCGTCTGCGGCCGCGACCGCTGCACGAGGTGCCGCACCAGCCGCGGGATGTCTTCGGTCCGCAGCCGCAGCGGCGGCACCTCGATCTCGAACGTGTTGATGCGGAACAGCAGGTCCTCGCGAAACTCCCCCGCGGCCACCATCTGCTCCAGCGACCGGTGCGTGGCGCAGACCACGCGGACGTCGACCATGATCGGCTGGTTGTCCCCGACGCGGCGGATCTCGCCGCTCTCCAGGGCCCGGAGCAGCCGGGCCTGCAACGGCCGGGGCAGTTCCCCGATCTCGTCGAGGAACAGCGTTCCCCCGTCCGCCACCTCGAACAGCCCGGCGCGATGCTCCTCGGCCCCCGTGAAGGCACCCTTGCGGTGGCCGAAGAGCTCGCTCTCCACGAGGTGCTCCGGGAGGGCGCCGCAGTTCACCGCCACCAGCGGCCCGGCCGCGCGGCCACTCTGCTCGTGGATCGAGCGGGCCACCAGTTCCTTGCCGGTGCCGGTCTCGCCGCGGATCAGCACGGCGGCCGTGCTCCCCGCCACGCGGGCCACCAGCCGCCGCACCTGCTCCAGCGCTGGCGACTCGCCCACGAGGTGCGTCGCCCCCTCGGCCCGCTGCACCCGGCGCTCCAGCGCCCGCAGGCGGGCGGTCAGCTCGCGCTTCTTCCGCACCCGTTCCAGCACGGCCTGGATGTCGGCGAGTTTGCAGGGCTTCGTCAGGTAGTCGAACACCCCCTGCCGCACCGCGCTGATCGCGCTCTCCACCGACGACTTGCCGGTGATGATCACCGCCTCGCTGTCGGGAGAGATGGCCCGTGCCCGGGTGACGACGTCCAGTCCTCCCGCTCCCGGCATGTCGAGGTCGACGATCACGCAGTCGTAGGCGGTGCGCTCCAGAGCGGCGATCGCGGTGCGACCGTCCGGGCAGATCGTCGCCTCGTGCCCGAGGCGGGGCAGTTCGATCCGCATCAATTCCTGAATCGAGGACTCGTCGTCCGCGAACAGGATCCGCATCGGCCTCGGCGTTGGTCTGGTCATCATCGCTCCCTCCGTGTCACGCCGCCCGATCGGCCGCGTCCCGCGGCAGCGGTCCAGCCGCCCGGCTCGACTCGGCCAGCGGCAGGCGGACGCGGAACGTCGCCCCCTGACCGGGGCCAGGACTCGTGGCCTCGATCCGGCCGCCGTGGTCGGCGACGATTCGCTGCACGATCGACAGCCCGAGCCCCGTCCCCTGCCCCGCCCGGCGCCGGGTGAAGAAGGGCTCGAAGAGGTGCTCCAGCACCTCCTCCGTCATGCCGCAGCCGTCGTCCGTGACGACGAGCACGCCTTCGCCGGCGCCGCGGCGGACCTCGACCCGCACCCGCCCCTGCTCGTCGATCGAATCGAGGGCGTTGACGAGGAGGTTGAGCACGACCTGCTTGATCTCCTGCGGGTTGGCCATCACCAGCGCGTCCTGCTCGCGGGCGATGTCGACGGTCCGGCCGGCGAACCGGCCGACGTGACGGAGCATCTCCGCGACGTCCGCGACCAGCGGGACGAGGGCCGTCGCCTGACGCCGAACCTCCCCCAGCCGGGAGAAGTCGAGCAGCTTTTCCGTGATTCCCTTGCAGCGGAAGGCCTCGGCCTGAATGAGCTCGAGGTAGCGGCGGGTCACCTGGGCGGCGCCGTCGTCGGCGCCGGGGTCGCCGAGCCGCCCCTCCAGCGATTCGGCGCACATGGCGATCGATGCCAGCGGGTTGTTGATCTCGTGGGCCACCCCCGCGGCGAGGAAGCCGACGCTCGCCAGCTGCTCGCTGCGGATCACCTCCCGGGTCCGCAGCTGCACCTGGCGGTCGAGGTCGTCGCGGATCTCCTGAAACCGCTCGGTCATGTCGTTGAGGGCGTCGGCCAGCTCCGCCATTTCGTCGCGGGTATCGAGCCGGATGCGATACCCGAAATCGCCCGCCGCCACCCGGCGCGAGCCATGGCCGAGGAGGCGAAGCGGCCGGAAGATCCAGCGGTAGGTGACGACCGCGATCGCCGCCAGCAGCGTCGCCGCCGCCAACGCGGCGACAGACGTCGTGAAGATGAGCGTGTGATACCCGCTACGAACCTCCCGCGACAGGTCGTGGAGCCCGTCCTGGAGGAAGGTGGGGAGTTCGGCGGTCAGCGACGAGAGCCGCTCCAAGTGCGGCCCCGCCTCCGACAGCATCGGCTGGCCGTCGCCGTCGGCCGCGAGCCGCGTCAGCGCTCCGAGGCAGGCGGCGATGCTGGCCACCGTGGCCCGCTCCCGGCTCCGGTCGCCGAACGGCATCGTCTCGATCTCCCCCTCGTCGAGCACGTCCCGGTAGTGGTCGAGGAGCACGTGCGCCTCGCGCAGGCCGTCGCGCCATTCGGCGATCCGCGATTCCTCGCCCGACAGGGCCCGGGCCTGGGCGAGCCGCAGTCCGGCGACGCAGCCGCCGAGTTCGCTGGCCCGGGGCAGTTCGGCGGCCCGGCAGGAGAGCGCCCGCACGAGCTTTCGGTAGGAGTAGATGCCGACGAAGCTCGACGCCGAGAGCACGACGACCATGACGCCGAGCAGCAGGGCGCAGAGCACCAGTTTCTCGCGGATCGGCCGACTGTGTTGCACGACCGACCTCCCTGTCGGCGACTGGGCGCCGCGCGAGACTGCGCGGGGCGGGAAAGATAGCAGCCCACCCGCGCCGGCCCTAGATGGATATTCAGCCGGTCCTCTGCCCTGTCCCATGAAAAGTCAGGGACGACTCCCGCCCGCTTTCCAGCGCACCAGGCTCTCAGCCCCGCGCGGGTTGGGCGCGTCGGCAGGCGGCGGCCGGCATCCCAGCGCACCAGGCTCTCAGACCCGTCAGCGCGGGGCTGCCCATGGCCCGGGGAGCCGGCGTGAGCTGCCAAGCGCAGGCAGGATGCCGGAGCGCAGGCAGGTCCGAGTGAGCGAAGCCCAGGATGGGCGTAGCGAACGTCCGGCGACCGGGGCGTGGGCAGCCCCGCGCGGGTTGGGCGCGGCGACCGGCGGCGACCGGCGGCGACCGGCGGCGACCGGCGGCAACCGCGGCACGGGCTCGACGCGCGACGCCCCTCAGACCAGTCCCCAGCGCTTGCGCAAAAACCATTCGCCGCACATGCACGCCGCGAGCAGGAGGAACATCGGCCACTTGTCCCAGGGCGTGTACGACCACTGTTCCTCCGTCTCGAAGGCGGCGGGCCGCTCGGCGATCTCCGTGAAGATCGCGGCCAGTTCCTCCGGCTGACGCACGCCTCCCGGCGTCGACTCGGCCAGCTGCCGCATGAGGAGCGGATTGGCCCGCGGGTTGGCGAGTTCCAGGTCCTGGCGGAAGACCGTGAACCGCTGCGACTTCTCCTGCGAACCGGCCGCGCCGAGCCGGATCGCCTTGACGACCAGCCGCCAATCGCCCGGCTCCGCGCAGTCGGTGATCGTGCCTGCCCACGAATCCCCCTGCTTGGCCAGCCGGACCGTCCGCTTCTCCTTGCTCGGTCCCTCCCGCTCGCCGGGACCCTCGAGCGTTCCCTCCAGGACCGCGTCGGCAACCGGTGTGCCATCCCCCCGCACGATGCCGGCGTTGAATTCGAGGGGCGTGCCCGGCGAGATGCGGCGCTGTGCCAGCCGCACCCAGAGCCTGTCCTCCTTGGCGTCGTCCTGCTTCGCCAGCCAGAGGACGACCTGGCGCCAGAACCGCTTGTATTGCTCGGCCGCGCCCGCCATCTCCCAGCGCCAGGTCTCGTCGGCCGCGCAGGCCAGCACCCGGCCGTCGCCATACTCGCGGACAACCGCCAACGGCCGGCCGTCGGCCGTCACCGCCACCGGCCGGGCCGTCGCGGTGAGCCGGCCGAGATCGTTGGCCCATGGCAGGGGCGGAAGCGACTCCCACACGGCCCGCGAGTCGCCGCCTGTCTTGCCCAGCCGCATGAACGAGATGTCGCCGAACCGCTCGTGCGGCAGCATCCGCAGCGGCCCCTTGAGGTGCAGTCCCTCGCGGACCGGCTCGTCGAACGGCTGCCGGGCGAGCCGGTCCACATCAAAGGGCACGAGCGGCCCCAGCGCCGAGGATCCCCAGCCCCCGGCCTCGAAGGCGTGCAGGCCGCCGAGCAGCCCGATCCCGGCTCCGCGTTCCACGCGGCCGAGGATCGTCCGCAGGTCTTCGGGCCGCAAGGCCGCCGAATCGAGGTCGCCGATCAGGTACACGGCGTGCTCCTTGTCCAGCGTCCTGGCCAGATTCACCGGCCAGTTGCGCCGCTGCGCGGAGTTGATCAGTTCGTAATCCACCTGCATCTCCGCGATCGAGGCCAAGGCCCGGCGCAGCCGGGTCTGCTCGAATCGCGGCGTGCCCTCGAGGTACAGGACCCGCAGCCCGCCATCGACGACGTCGACGAACGTCGACAGCTCGTTGTTGGCGACGACGACCTCCCCGTCGAGCCGGTCCACAACGAGCGACAGTTTGCGTTCGCCCACGGTCTTGGGAGTCCAGGCGAGCCGCACCGGCTCCTCACCGGCTTCGGCGCCGGCCTTGACGGTCGTCCGCGCCACCTCCTCCAGCGCGCCGGCGTCGGTCTCGGCGAGCAGCCGCACGACGGCGCTGCTCCCCGCCAGCCCCTCGAGCCGGACGCGGCCCTCGACCTCGAGCGTGTTCCTCACCGACACCCGCTCCGCCGCCTGGAGGTTGAGGATGGCCGCATCCCGCCCTTGCCCCGCACCGCGCTGCTGCCCGAACGTGACGGTCCACAGCGGCGTCCCCATGTCGCCGAGCCGGCGGGCCGTCGTCTGCGGCGGCACGTCCCGGGGTGCATAGGCCTGCTGCGCGCCGTCGCTGAGCAGGATCACGCCGGCGAGCGTTCGGCCGGCCAGCGCCCGCAAACCGTCGTCGAGGGCAGCGCCGATCGCGGTCTCGTCCGTCGAGTCGGCAGCGCGCCACTCGCCGAGCGGAAAGGGATCGTCCCCGACGGGGGCCAGGGCCTGGAATTCGCGGTCGAACCGCCAGACGGCGACGTCAAATCCCCCCTCGTCGATGAGTCCGCGGGCCACCGGCCGCGCCGCTGCCAGCGCGTCGGTCATCTCGCGCCACCGCGTCCGGCCCCCCGGCCCATCGGCCACGGTCATGCTCTCCGACGCGTCGGCGAGCACGAGCACCGTCCCCTGCTGCCGGGCCTTCTTCGTGGCCACGAACGTTGGTCGGACGAGGCACAGCACGACCGCGAGGAAGGCCGCCAGCCGCAGGAGCGTGAGCATCAGCACCTGCTGTCGCGAGACCCGCGACCTGTCGGGAGGGACGGCCAGCAGCACGGCCAGCAGCGCGGCCGTCACGAGGCCGACGCCGAGCCACGAGCCCACCGGCTCGAACTGCAGGGACACCTCCTCGAGCATGGTCGCGGCGATCATCAGCCGACCCTCTGCATCGGCACGGGTGGGGGCACCGGCGGCGGCCCGACGGGGGGCCCGCCGGGGGGCACGGCCGGGGGGACGGCGGGCGGCAGCGGCGCGGTCGGACCGGGGGCCGGGCCGGCGAACGAGTCCGCGATCGCCGCGACCGTTCCCTGCCCCTCCGCTGCCCGCGGCGCGTAGAACCGGTTGGCGACCATCCAGTCGGCTGCCATCGCCAGGGCGGCAAGGAGGATGATCCAGCCGGAGAGCTCGGCACCGACCCGTTCGAGGTTCACGTCGCGCACGAGGTCGGCCTCGCTGCGGGCCAGCCGATGTCCCGGACCGAGCAGGGGCGCGAGTCGTTCGTCGTCGAGCCGTTTGAAATCGGTGCTGGCCGCCGCCAGGTTGGCGCTGAAGCCCCGGCTCACGCCGCCCACCTCGCCGCCGACGCGGACTGCATAGTTGCCCGGCACCTGCGTCGCCGTGACGGTCACCGTGCCGCGGCGCTGGTCCACGGCGGCGGGAAACTCGTCACCGGTGGGCGTGCGCACGAAGGCCGTGTTCGCGTCGCGCCGGTCGAGGTGCAGCACGGCCGGAGTGCCGGCCGTGACGTTGCGGTCGTCGGACGTGTCGATCGCCCGCAGGACCGTCTCGTTGGCGAGGATCAGAAACGGCCACGGGGCCTCGTCGAGGCCGCCGGTCAGCATGTTCCAGGCATCGGGATCGGCGGCGGCCTGCGACACGGGGGTGGTGACGACGATCACGGTGCCCTGTCCGACCCGGCGCTCGAGCAGCGCCGGCAGCCCGTTGCGATAGGCCGCCACCACCGTGGCCGTGTCCGCCTGATCGGCGGCCGGGCCGGCCGGCGGTTCGTCCGCCGCGAACTCCCAGTGCTTCCAGACCGGAAAGTCCTGCCACGGGACAGCATCGCCGACTCGCCGGAAGACGGCGAGCAAGGGGTGATCGAGTGCCACCGGGGCGAGGTAGTTGAAGTCCGGATCGGCGCCGCCGCGGCCCGCCGACCGCCAGACGCGGACGATCCGCCCGCCGAGCACCCGGCGCGAGGCGTCGGAGTTGAACCGACCCGGATCGCCGGCCCGGGGCCCGAGCCAGACGACCAGCCCGCGGCCCGCCGCAATCCACTGCTCGAGCTTCTCCCACGTCCGCGGCGCGAGCGGCGGCGGATCGACGAGCACCATGCCGCGGGCCTCGTCCCAGCCGCCCGCATCGAGCGTCGCCACGTCGACGATTCCGGCGTCGAACCGGGCCCGCCCCGTCTTGCGCATCGCCGCCGGCGCGATCGCCTCGGCCACGAAGAACCCGGTCCGCGCCGCCGGGGCCGGCGCCGCGACGACGATCCGGGCCGGCGCTCCCACCTCGACGGTGAACGACCGGATGTTGTCCGCCTCCAGTTCGTCGCTCCCTTCGAGGACGACGCGTCCCTGGCGCAGCCCCGGCTCGAGGCCGGCGATCTCGAACTCGATCCGCTGTGATTCGTTCCCGCGCCACGTCACCGGCTTGACCGCCCGGCGGGCGTAGCGGCCGTCCGCTCCGAGCACCTCCACCGCCACCGGCCGCACCGCCTCCGGGCCGGTCCGCTCCAGGTCGGCCGCGACCGTGAGCGAGGTGCCGGCTGCGATCCGCTCGTTCGACAGGTCCACGGCACCGATCGCGAAGTTCCGCGGCTGCGGCACGGAGACGTCGATGAACAGCACGCTCGTGCCGGGATGCGACTTCGCCACGTCGACGGGGGGGGCGTTGTCCCAGGCGCCGTGCGAGCAGTCGGTGAACACGTACAACTCCTTGCGGGCCAGCGGCGACGTCTCCAGCAGTCGCAGTCCCTCGTCGATCGCCCCGCGGAGCGTGATCGCCGGGGTGCCGACCGCGAGCCGGTCGATCCGGGCGGCCACGGCGGCAAGCAGCGGCGCGAAGGCGGCCGCGCCGCCGCCGGTGTCGAGTGTCGCCACCTTGCTCGACGGCGGCAGTTTGGCGAGGAGCACCCGCGCCAGGTCCGCCGCCCGCTCCAGCCCCGTCCGGTTCGCCTCGCGGAGCGCCAGCCGCGGCGCCGTGTCGAAGACGAACACCGCCGCCACCGGCCCTTCCCGGTCACCGAGCCAGCCGGCGCCGCGCAGCACGGGGCGGGCCAGCGCCAGCGCGACCAGCGCGATGGCCGCCATGCGCACCAGCAGCAGCAGCAGGTGCTGGAGCCGGAGCCGACGCCGGTTCGCCTGGATCCGCGCCTGGAGGAACCGCAGCGCCGGAAAGTCGTGCTTCACGGGCTTGCGCCGCATGAGCAGGTGGAGCACGATCGGCACGGCGACGAGCGCCGCACCGCCGAGCAAAAGCGGCGTGAGAAACGACAGGCCCATGATTCGATTGTACCGGCGGCCGCTCCGATCCGGACCGCGGCCGGCGGCCGTTCGGCCCGACCGTGCCCGCGGCGCCCCGGCGCCGCCGTCAGAACCGGTTGCGTCGGCTGACGAGGTAGCCCATCAGGGCCTTGTCAAACTGCATGCTCGTGTCGAGGGGCACGTAGTCGATGCCGGCCTGGAAGCAGGAGCGGCGGTAGTCCTCGCGAAACGCCTCCACGGCGGCCACGTACTCCTTCCGGGCCGCGTCGGCGTCGATCACCAGCCGGTCTCCCGCCTCCGGCTCGGTGAGCTCCACCATGCCGTCGAAGGGAAACGTCACCTCCGCCTCGTCGAGGACGTGGAACAGGATCACGTCGTGGCCGCGGTGCCGGAGCCGGAGCAGGGCTTCGCGGACGGGGGCCGGGTCGCCGAGCAGGTCGCTGAACACCATCACCAGCGACCGGTGCCGGAGCATCGCCGCCACCTGGACGAGGCTCCGGGCGATGTCGGTGCGGCCCGACGGCCTGATCTTCGCCAGCACGGAGAGCACCTGGGCGATCTGCGACCGGCGCGACCGGGCCGGCAGCGAGGCGTGGAGCTTCTCGTCGAAGACCAGCAGGCCGCAGGGGTCCTGCTGGTGGACCATCAGCCAGCACAGCGCGGCGGCCAGCGAGATCGAGTAGTCGAGCTTCGTGAGCTGCTGGCTGTAGGTATAGGCCATCGAGGCGCTCGTGTCGACGACGAGGTAGCCGGTGATGTTGGTCTCGGCCTCGAACTTCTTGACGTAGTGCTTGTCGGTCTTGGCGTAGACGAGCCAATCGATGTCCTTGGGATCGTCGCCGGGGGCGTACTTGCGATGCTCGCTGAACTCGACCGAGAAGCCCTGGTAGGGACTGGCGTGCAGCCCCTGGAGGAATCCCTTGACGATGAACTGGGCGCGGAGGTCGAGGCGGCTGATCTGCCGCACCACTTCCGGCTTCAGGTATTCCTCGACGGCGCGCGGCATGGCACGACCTCCCCGACGGCCGTCACTTCACGAGCTTGGGGATCTCCGGCTCGGGCGTCTCACGGACGAGCCGGTCGATGATCGATTCGCTGGTCAGCCCCTCGGCCTGGGCCTGGAAGTTGGTGGCAATGCGGTGGCGGAGCACCGGCACGGCGATCCGGCGGACGTCGTCGAGCGACACGCTGAACCGGCCGTCCATCGCCGCCATCGCCTTGCCCCCGTGGATGAGGAACTGGCCGGCCCGCGGCCCGGCCCCCCAGTCGACGAGCTCGGCGACATACGGCGGCGC
Source organism: Planctomycetia bacterium (assembly GCA_014192425.1). Classification (NCBI taxonomy): domain Bacteria; kingdom Pseudomonadati; phylum Planctomycetota; class Planctomycetia; species Planctomycetia bacterium. The sequence continues at coordinate 73,890 of BJHK01000004.1, forward strand.
CTGCGGATCCTTGGGCCGTGTCGCGCGGACGAGCCGGGCGACGTACTTGACCACGTACTCGCTCACGGCCACGCTCCCCACCAGCTTCTGGATGTTGACGATCGCCCGGCCCGAGAGCACCTTGCGGACCTCCGGCTTCTCGGCGCGGGTGGTCGCCATCAGGATCTGCTCCTCCTCGGACGCCGTCGGATAGCCGACCTTGATGTTGAACATGAACCGGTCGAGCTGCGCCTCCGGCAGGGGGTAGGTGCCCTCCTGCTCGATCGGGTTCTGCGTGGCGATCGTGAAGAACGGGTCGGGAAGCGAATGCGTCTCCTGGCCGACCGACACCTCCCGCTCCTGCATCGCCTGCAGCAGCGCCGCCTGCGTCTTGGGGGGCGTGCGGTTGATCTCGTCGGCGAGGAGGATGTTGGTGAAGATCGGCCCCTCGACGAACCGGAACCGGCGCCGGCCCGCCTCGTCCTCTTCGAGCACGTTCGTCCCCGTGATGTCCGAGGGCATCAGGTCGGGCGTGAACTGGACCCGTTTGAAGCCGACGTCGAGGATCCGGGCCAGGGTGGCGACCATCAGGGTCTTCGCCAGGCCGGGCACCCCCTCCAGCAGGCAGTGGCCGCGGGTGAAGATGGCCGCGAAGAGCTGCTCGATGACCTCGTTCTGGCCGACGATCACCTTCTGCAGTTCGTCCTGCATCACCTTGCGGTGCTGGGCGAATTCACCGAGGACGTCGTCGAGCGACTTGGTGCGCGGAGCGGTGGACACGCCTGCCTGCTTTCCTGACCGAACGGATTTTTTGACCGAGCGGACTGGGTGATGCGTCGGACCCGAACCCCCAGTATCGCGCTCCGCTGCCCTTCCGGCAATCGGTGGCCGGACTGTTCGCCGGTTTTCCGCACAGGCCAACCGACAGCCCGATGGTAGACTTGGAATAACCGGCTCCGCTTCTCGAGTCCGCATCCGGAGGACACCATGCGATCGCCGTTGCACACCGGGTTCCGGCCGCTCGTTGCCCTGCTCGGAATCCTGCTCATCCCGACACCCGGCCTGCGGGCCGAGGACCCGGCGGCCCAGCGAATTCGCCCCGAGCAGATCCAGCGCTCGATCGACAAGGCCCGTGACTGGCTCCTCAAGCAGCAGCAGCCGGACGGCTCCTGGCCGACGGTGCGCATGCCCTTGCCCGTCGGCTCCAGCGCGCTGACGATGCTCGCCCTGGCCAACGCCGGCATCGACGCCGACAACCTCAACATGCAGCGCGCCCTGAAGTGGCTGCGCATGCAGGAGCCGAAGGACACCTATTCCGTGTCGCTGCAGACGATGGCACTGGCGATGCTCGCGCCCGACGCGGACCGGAAGATCATCCAGCGGAACGTCGAGTGGCTGGAACGGATGCAGATCCGCGGCGGCCCGAACGAGGGAGCCTGGAACTACGGCGACCGGCAGGGAGCAGGCGACCCGTCCAACTCCCAGTTCGCCCTCCTCGCCCTGCACGAGGCGGCGCGGGTCGGCGTCCGCGTCCGCGACGACACCTGGAAGCAGGCCCAGCAGTACTGGGTCGACATCGCCAACGCCGACGGATCGTGGGGCTACGGGGCGCGGACGCCCGGCACCGGCAGCATGACCTGCGCCGGCATCAGCAGCCTGTGGATCACCACCGAGCACATCGGTCTGCCGGACGCCCGGGCCCAGCAGGAGTCGGTCTCCTGCTGCGGCGGCGGCACGAACCCGAAGCTCATCGAAAGCGGCCTCGCCTGGCTGGGAAAGCGGTTCACCGTCCGGCAGAACCCGGGTGTCGGCAGCGCCGGCTGGCTCTTCTACTACGTCTACGGCCTGGAGCGTGTCGGCCGGTTCACGGCCCGGCGATTCATCGGCGAGCATGACTGGTATCTGGAGGGTGCGGGGATGCTCGTCCAGATCCAGGACGATCTCACCGGCCGGTTCGTCTCCCAGGTCAACGAGGAGCCGATCGTCGCCACGAACTTCGCGCTCCTGTTCCTCGCCAAGGGGCGGCGACCGGTGATCGTCGGCAAGAGCCGCCACGACCCGGTCGCCGACTGGAACCGGCACGGCCACGACATCGCCCACCTCGTGGAGCACGTCGAGGGACGGTGGAAGAAGGACTATCCCGCTGGCCTTTCCTGGCACGTCGTCGACACGCCCTCGGCCACGGTGGCCGACCTGCTCCAGGCGCCGGTCTTCTGGCTCTCGGGCAAAACCCTCTTCGACCTCGGGCCCGACGCCGGCAAGCGGCTCCGGCAGTACATCGACGAGGGGGGCTTCGTGTTCGCCGAGGCCTGCTGCCCCAAGAGCGGCGAGTTCGACCGCCGCTTCCGCCAGCTCGTCGCCGAGATCTTTCCCGAGCCCGAGTACCGGCTGCGGCTCCTGCCCGCCGAGCATCCCGCCTGGCATGCCGAGGAGATCGTGCCGCCGGAGCTCCACCGGCCGCTCCTCGGCGTCGACTACGGCTGCCGCACGAGCCTGATCTACGCGCCGCCGACCGACCTCGAAGCCGGCGGCCAGCCGATGCCGAGCCTGTCCTGCCTGTGGGAACTCGGCGGATACTCCCGCAAGTCGCTCCCGGCACCGGTGCAACGCGAGGTCGAGGCCGCGCTTGCCATCGGCACCAACGTCCTCGCCTACGCCACCAACCGCGAGCTGAAGCGGAAGGACGAGCTCCTCGCCGTCGCCCCGCGCGAGGCGGCCGCGCCGGCCCGCGGTGGCCGCGGCCAGCTGGCCCTCGTCAAGCTCAAGCACTCGGGGATGTGCGATGCCGCCCCGGCGGCGTTGGCCAACATCCTCCGCGCCGCCGCCCGCGAGCTCGGCACCCCGGTGAGCGAGACGCCCGGCCAGATCGATCCTCTCGACGCCGCCCTCTTCGACCACCACTTCGTGTTCATGCACGGCCGCCAGGGTTTCTCCTTCGACCAGCCCCGGCGCGAGCGGATCGCCCGGTTCATCGACCGTGGCGGCACGCTCCTCGCCGACAGCGTCTGCGCCTCGGCCGGCTTCAGCCAGGCGTTTCGCGCCGAGATCGCCGCCATCCTCCCCGACCACAAGCTCGAGGAGATTCCCGCCGCCGACCCGATCTTCACGGCCCGCGACTACGGCGGCTACGACATCCGCGAAGTCACGCTCCGCGAGCCGGCCGGCGGCGACGGCCCGCTCGGCGTCCGGCGCCGGAAGATCACGCCCCGGCTGGAGGGGGTCAGGATCAAGGACCGCTGGGCCGTGATCTTCTCCCCGTTCGACATCTCCTGCGCCCTCGAGAAGCAGAACTCGATGGAGTGCACCGGCTACAGCCGCGAGGACGCCGAGAAGATCGCCCTCAACGTGCTGCTGTATTCGATCAACCGCTGAGCCGCTGGCCGCCGTCAGCCCTCGTCGTTGCCCGAACCGCCGGAGGTGAGGAAGCTCGCGTAATACAGGAGCGTGAGCACGCTCTGCAGGGTCGCCGCCACGTAGGTCCAGGCGGCCGCGTTGAGGACACTGTTGACGGCCGGCATGTCGGCCTGCGGAACGATTCCCAGCGTCACGAGCTGGGCCTTGGCCCGGTTGCTGGCGTCGAGCTCGACCGGCAGGTTGACGAGCTGGAAGAACACCGTCGCCCCGAACAGCGCGATGCCCAGCCAGGCCAGCGGCTTGAGGGCCACGCCGAGGCCGATCATGAACACGAGCAGCCCGAAGCCGCTGCCGATGTTGGCCACGCCCACGGCGGCGTTGCGGATCGCCATCAGCGAATAGCCCTGGGCGTCCTGGAGGGCGTGCCCGGCCTCGTGGGCGGCGATGCCCACGGCGGCCAGCGACCGCTCGCCATAAACCTGCTCGGAGAGCCGCAGCACCTTGGCCTGCGGGTCGTAGTGGTCGCTGAGCTGGCCGGCTGTCGGCTCGATGTCGACGTCGGTGGCACCGGCCGAGTCGAGGATGTGCCGGGCGGCGGCAGCGCCGGACAGCGGCGCCGGCTCCCGGGCGGCGGCGGCGAACGACGCGTGGACCTTCCACTGGGCCCACATCGCCAGGAGCAGCGCCGGGGCGATGGCGAGGAAGTAGTTCGGGTCGAAGTAGAAAAAAGGCATGCACGCATTCTCCACGGCGGGCGGCCGGAACGGCTCATCCAACGAGGGTATTCTACCCGGATGCCCGTTCCCGACCCTGACGCACCGTCTCGTTTCTACGCAGCCCGCCGGCGCCTGGTTCTGCCAGCGGCATGCAGCCTATTGGCCCTGACCGCGGGCGGCTGCGGCCGGGCTCCCGTGGCCGACGTGCCGGCGGCACCGACTGCGGCCACGGCGGCCACGATCTGCGGCCGGATCGACGCGGCGCTGGCCCACGCCCGTGACGGCCGGCGGCTCAATGCCGCCGTCCACGGCGCCTGGCAGGTGGTGCACGGCGTGCTCGCCTTCGGTCCGGAGTTTCCGCTCGAGCACGACGGAAAAGTCGCGCCGGCCCTCGACCATCTTCTCGGCGGGGGGCCGATCAGCGGCTGGAAGCTGCGGCCGGGCCGCCCCGGCGTCGTGGCCCTCGTCGAGGAGGGGAGCACGATGGGACAGGGTCATCCCGACCAGTGGCTCGGCTACCTGTCGCAGTGCGGCGTGGCCGGCGGTCCGCAGGGCCGCGGCGGCATCCCGCTCGACACCCGGCTCGTGGTCGCCGGCCGCGACCGGACCGTCGCCGACCTGCTCGCGCAGGCCAAGCACGACATCCGGCCGGGCCAGGAAGCGACCTGGACGCTGATGGCGCTGGCGACCTACCTGCCGACGACCGCCACGTGGACAGCCGGCGACGGCACGCCCTGGTCCGTCGAGCGGGTCGTGGGGATGGAGGCGGAGGCCGACATCTTCGGGGCGGCCTGCGGCGGGGCCCACCGCCTCTATGCCCTGGCCGTCGCCCGTGCCGCGCGCCGTGCCGAGGGAGCGGTTCCCGCCGCCGACTCGACCGCCGCCGGCGACTCCGGCTGGTCGGCCGCCGACACGGTGCTGGAGGACTGCATCGACAGGGCGCGCAGGTTCCAGCAGGCCGACGGCTGCTTCTCGATCCATTCCTTCGATCGGCCGGGAACCTCGCCGGACGTTGGTGCCCGGCTATCGGCGACGGGCCACGTGTTCGAGGTGCTCGCGCTGGCGCTCGACGACGAGCGGCTCCGCGAGCCGTGGGTGACGCGGGCCGCCGACCGGCTCACGACGCTCCTCGAGCGGACGGCCGACGTGGCCGTCGAGTGCGGCGGCCTGTATCACGCCTGCCACGGCCTGGCGATCTACCGGCGGCGCGTCTGCGGCCCGGCGCCGTGAAGTCGCCGTCAGGCCGGCCGCCTCAACGGCGGCCGAGTCCACGCAGCGTCGCGAGCACCATCTCCACGATCACGGCGTGGTCGCCCTGCCAGTCGATGGTCAGGCTCTCCTCGCTGGCCAGCTTTTTGAGCTGGGCTGTGCCCTTGGTGAACTCGTCTTCGCCCATGATCAGCGCCAGCGGGAAGCCGCGCTGCGCGGCGAGCTTGAGCTGCTGCCCCAGCCGCTTCGGCTCCGGAAAGAATTCCACCGCCACCCCCTGCCCGCGCAGGGCGGCGGCGATCCGCAGGTAGTCGTGCAGGTGCTGCGCCGAAAAGTGAACGAGGAACAGTTCGGCAGGCGTCTCGGCCGTGGTCAGCCGGCCGAGCTCCTCGAGCCCGGCGAGCAGCCGATCGATGCCGAGCGACGCCCCCACTCCGGGCAGCGGCTGCTTCGTATACAGCCCGGCGAGGTTGTCGTAGCGGCCGCCGGAGCAGATGCTTCCCAGCCCGGGCAGGTCGTCGAGAAAGCTCTCCAGCACGATGCCGGTGTAGTAGTCGAGGCCGCGGGCGATCGAGGGGTCGATGACGACGCGGCCGTCCGCCACGCCGGCCGCCCGCGTGCCGTCGACGATGCCGCGGAGCGCGGCCACGCCGGCCCGACCGGCGGCGTCCTCCGCCACGAGCGATTCCAGCCGGGCGAGCACGTCGGCCGATGGACCGGCGAGTGCCGCCATCTCGAGGAGACTCCGCGCGGCGGCTGCCGGGACACCCTGCCCCTCGAGTTCGGCCGCCACGGCCGCGGGCATCGCCTTGCCGAGCTTGTCGAGGCTGCGAAGCACGCCCGCGGACCGGTCGGCGAGGCCGAGCGTCCCGAGCACGCCCCCGAGCACGCGCCGGTCGTTGATCCGGATCGTGAACGGCGTCGCTCCGACGGCGGCCAGCAGGTCGTGGACCACGAGCACCATCTCCAGGTCGGCCACCGGGCTCGTCGTGCCGATCGTGTCGAAGTCGCACTGCATGAACTCGCGGTACCGGCCGCGCTGCGTGTTCTCGCCGCGCCACACGCTGGCCATGTGGTAGCGCTTGAAGGGGAGCCCCAGCTGGTGGACGTGCTGGGCCGCGAACCTGGCGAAGGGCACGGTGAGGTCGAACCGCATCCCCACCTCCCGGCCACCGTGGTCGGTGAACCGGTACATCTGCTTGTCGGTCTCCTCGCTCCCCTTGCCGGTGAGGATCTCCAGGTATTCGAGCGCCGGCGTGTCGATCGGCGCGAAGCCGTAGCCGCGGTAGACGCGCCGGACGACGTCGAGGACCTGCTCCCGGGCCAGCGCCTGCGCGGGCAGGTGGTCGCGGAAGCCCTTCAGCGTGCGCGGTTCGATCATGGACGCATGGCCTCGGTCAGAGGATCGGCAGCAGGGGGGGCTTGGCACTGCGGATCGAGCGGCCGCGGTTCTTCTTCCGCCGGCCGTCGCCCACGTGCTCGCCGCCGGGTCCGAGGACGGCGTCCATGTACTCCTCGACCTGCTCGGGCGTCTCGAAGTACTGGTCGTAGACCCAGTCGTCCTCGTACTCGCACTCCTTCGTCGTGTACTCCCGGCAGATCTGCGGCCGGGTGTCGTAGATGCCGCAGCGCTGGTCGTCGCGGAGATGCTTGCAGACGGTGTGCACGCAGACGTACCAGTCCCCCTCCTCGGTGAACACGGTGGCCTGGTCGTGGAGCAGGAACCAGCGGATGTACTCGAACTCCTCGCGGGTCGTCGGCGCCTCCAGCGGAAGGGCGAAGTAGCGGCAGCACTTCGCCGTGCAGTGCTCGCAGAGCACCTGGTCGGCGGGCACGGTGTTCCGGCTCGGCTTGTGCGGCAGCACGGGGAGGGGCAGGTCGGCGGTCGGCATCGGCGTCTCCTCTTCGCTTCATCGCCCGCATTCGCGCGGCGACGAGCGGGACAATATAGCGTTCCGCATCGCGTCCCGCGCGCTGCTTCGGGGGCCTGCCGCGACCGCTATACTGCCGGTCGCGTCTGCGGACCGGAGACGCATGTTGCGGAAGGGAATCACACCGTGCCGAAGCGCTGGCATATCAGTCCCCACGACCGTGCGGCGGTCGCGGCCCTGGAGCGGTCGGCCGGGATACCGGGCGTCGTAGCCAGCCTGCTCGTCGCCCGTGGCGTCACCGACGCGGCCACCGCCCGCACCTTCCTCGGCGGCACGATGTCCGACCTGCGCGACCCCGAGCTGCTCCCCGGCGTGCCCGCCGCAGCCGAGCGGATCCTCGCCGCCGCGCGGGCGGGGCGGAAGATCGTCGTCTACGGCGACTACGACGCCGACGGCATGTGCGCCACGGCGATTCTCATGGGCTGCCTCGAGGCGATCGACGCCAAGGCGAGCTGGTACGTGCCCGACCGTGTGGAGGAGGGATACGGGCTCAACGTCCAGGCCCTCGATTCTCTGGCCGCCGACGGTGCGAGCCTGGTGGTCACCGTCGACTGCGGCATCGCCAGCGTGGCCGAGGCGGCCCGGGCCCGCGAACTGGGCCTGGAGCTGATCGTCACCGATCACCACTCCTTCGCCGACACGCTCCCCGCGGCTGACGTGCTCGTCCATCCGCGGCTCCCGGGGGCGGGCTACCCGTTCGGCGAATTGTGCGGTGCCGGCGTGGCCTTCAAGCTCGCCTGGGCGATCGCCACGCGGGCCAGCGGCGCCCGGCAGGTGACGCCGCGGCTGCGGGCGATGCTCCTCCGCGGCATGGGCCTGGCGGCGCTGGGCACCGTCGCCGACGTCGTGCCGCTCCTCGACGAGAACCGAATCTACGTCAAGCACGGCCTGGAGTGCCTGCGGCAGCGCGGCGGCGCCGGCATCACACGGCTCATCGAGCTCGCCGGTCTCCACGAGAAATCTTCGCTCGAGAGCGAGGACGTGGCCTTCCGGCTGGCACCGCGGCTCAACGCGGCCGGCCGGCTCGGCCAGGCGGCCTGCGGCATCGAACTGTTGACGACGGCCGACGAGGCCCGGGCCGTGAGCCTCGCCGACTACCTCCACGAGCTCAACGCCCAGCGCGAGACCGAGGAGCGGAGCATCCAGCTGGCGGCGACGAAGCAGGCCAAGGAGCAGTTCGATCCGCTGGCCGATCCGGCGCTCGTCCTCGCCGACCGCGGCTGGCATGCCGGCGTGATCGGCATCGTCGCTGGCCGGCTCGCCGACCGCTGGCACCGGCCGGTGGTGATGATCGCCCAGGACATGCATCAGGGACGGCCGGCGATCGGCAGCCTCCGCAGCGTGCCAGGATTCGACGTCCACGCGCCGCTCATGGCCTGTCGCGGGCTGCTCGTCAGCTGCGGGGGTCACGCCGCGGCCGCCGGCCTGCGGATCGACGACGCCAACATCGACGCCTTCCGGGCGGCGTTCTGCGCCGCGGTCGACGAGCGGCTGCCGGCGACGCTCCGCCGTGCCCAGATCACGATCGAGGGGGAGACGACGCTCGCCGGCCTGACGCTCGACACGGTCAACCAGCTCGAGCGGCTGGCGCCGTTCGGGCAGGGCAACCGCCGGCCGATCCTCTGCGCCTCGAGCGTCCGGCTCGCCGAGGCCCCGCGGGCGATCGGTGCCGGCGGCAAGCACCTGGCGATGCAGTTCGTCCAGCACGGCGCGAAGATCCGCGGCGTCGCCTTCGGCGCCGCCGAGTGGCTCCCCCATCTCCCCGCGCCGGGCCAGCCGTTCCACGTCGCCTTCAAGCCCAAGATCAACGAGTTCAAGGGGCGACGGACCGCCGAGATGGAGGTCATCGACTGGCGTCCGGAGGGGATCGACGTCGCCGCCGACCTGCCGGAACTGGTCGCGGCGTCGTAGCATTCAACGTCCGGCGCGTCCCATCCCTCTGCGTTACCCCGAGGAGTCAGCCCGTGTCCGAAGCCAATCTTTCGACCGCGACCCGCGGCTGGCGGCTGACGATCACGGCCTGCCTGCTCGCCGCCCTGCCCGTGGCCTGCCGTGGCGACGACTGGCCACAGTGGCGCGGGCCGCGCCGCGACGGCGTCTGGCGGGAGCGCGGCATCGTGGCGACGATCCCGGCGGCGGGGCTGCCGGTGAAGTGGCGGACCGCGGTCGGCGGGGGCTACGGCGGCCCGGCCGTCGCCGGCGGCCGCGTCTACCTGCTCGACTACGTGCGGCGCGAGGGGACGGTGGCCAACGCCCCCAACGAGCGGACCGCGCTCGCCGGCAACGAGCGCGTCCTGTGCTTCGACGCTGCCAACGGCCAGCTTGTCTGGAAGCACGAGTACGACTGCCCGTATTCGATCTCCTACGCGTCGGGTCCGCGCTGCACGCCGACGGTCGCCGACGGCCGCGTCTATGCGCTCGGCGCCGAGGGACGGCTCTGCTGCCTCGACGCGAACGACGGCACGGTCGTCTGGGAAAAGGACCTGAACCGCGACTATGGGGCGCCGGTGCCGCTGTGGGGCTTCTGCGGCCATCCGCTGGTCGAGGGAGACGCTCTGGTCTGCCTCGTCGGCGGCCCGGGCAGCGTGGCGGTGGCGTTCGACCGGCGCACGGGCCGCGAACTCTGGAAGGCGCTGACGGCCAGCGAGTCGGGCTACTGCCCGCCGACGATGATCGAGGCGGCGGGTGTCCGGCAGCTGCTGATCTGGGATGCCGACAAGCTCAACAGCCTCGACCCGCGAACCGGGTCCGTCCACTGGTCGCAGCCGCTCAAGCCGATGTACGGGATGTCGATCATGGCCCCGCAGGTTGCCGACGGTCCGGACGGCAAGGTGCTGTTCGCAAGCGGCATCGGCCGGGTCGGCGCCCTCTTCAAGCTTGCGGCCGACAAGCCCGGCGCCGCGGTCCTGTGGCGCGGCGAGCCGAAGTCGGCGGTGTACTGTGCCAACAGCACGCCGTTCATCGCGGGCGACACGCTCTACGGCTGCGACTGCGACACCGGCATGCTCACGGCGGTTGACCTGTCGACGGGCCGGCGGCTCTGGGAGACGGCGGCCCCGACGACGGGCAACAGGCGCGGCAAACATGGCACGGCGTTCCTCGTCCGCGAGGAGTCGGCGGCGGGGCCGGTGCGGGTCTGGCTGTTCTCCGAGACGGGCGACCTGGTCCTCGCCCGGCTGTCGGCGGAGAAGTACGAGGAGATCGGGCGGACGCACCTCGTCGAGCCTACGAACGAGTGCTTCGGCCGCGAGGTGGTGTGGAGTCATCCGGCCTTCGCAGGCGGCTGCATCGTCGTCCGCAACGACAGGGAACTGGTCTGCGTGCGGGCGGCCGAGTGACGGCCGCTGGCGGCCGGTGCGGCCGGTGCGGCCGACGCACGGGGCCGGCAGAACCCGAAAAAACGAAAGCGGCGTTGTCCCGCGGCCGGCCTGCGGGTACCCTTAGAAGCCTGTTCCCTGCGGGGTCCGGCTTCGGCCGGGATGCCACGCGAATCGGGGCGTAGCTCAGCCTGGCTAGAGCGCTACGTTCGGGACGTAGAGGTCGCATGTTCGAATCATGTCGCCCCGACTCGGTTGGAATGGTCTGAAAGCTGGCTCAGCTCGCTACCTGCCGACGGTCGGCAGTGCCTTCGGGAAGCACCGATATTCGGTGAACGGTAAACGGTGAATCACCGTTTCACCGTTTCTGCTTCAAGGAGGTATCTGTCATGGCTCGTCGCCCCAAGCCTCTCCACCCCCATCCCCCCTGCACGCAGACTCCGGGCACGCTCGGGTTCGAATCGCCGGCGAGGAGTTCTGGCTCGGTCACTACGGCAGTCCGCAGGCTTGCGTGGCAGGACCGGGCAATCTTTCAGGCGTCACCGGACGAGCTGCCCGTGATCGATATCCACATCCTGTGCCGGGATCCCATGTCACGATGCGGAGAGACAGCGAGAAGAGCGGTTTCAAGGCCGGCCTGCGCCGACACGGCAAATCCGGCCTTGAGCGTGGATAGGAAACTCCTTGGCAGCCCCAAGCGGGTGCCACATCCAGCCCTAACTGTCGAGTCCCATCCGCAAGGATCCCCGTGGCGAACCAAAGGCCGTTTCGATCTGGGCGAGCACCGCTTGCTCGGCGGGTGAGACCCTCTTGCCGAAGCCGAGGAGGCCGCCGCTGACGCGGGCGACCTCACCGGCACGGTCTAGTATCTCGCGGCGCAAGGCCTCCAAGTCCTCGGCGGCCATCCTTTCGCTCAAATGCTTGATATAGTCCCGCCAAGCCGCGAACATTTCGGGCGCGGGCCGGCGCTTCAGCCAATGCTCAAGGACCGGATAACGGCCGTTCTGCTGCCCGATGCCGGCGGCCTGGGCCATGGCCACGATTCGATCCCGTTCCTTGGCGGCCACCTCGCCGTCGGCCCAGGCAACCCAGACCAGCGGCACCAGCCCTAAAGCCGCAAGACTTTCCGCCGTGATCCCCAACCCTAGGAATCGATCCAGGATCGCTTCGTCGCGGATGCCCGAGACATGCGCAAGCTGCTGGCGGCGTTCACACTGATCGAGACGCTCGCGAAAAGCCTCGACGAGGTGCTTCTCGCGATTGTGAAATACGGCATCGATCAGAATACTCTGTTGGCTGCGAGAAGGGGTGGGCATCGATTGCTCCTTTCAACGTACGGGGGCGTGCGGTCGTCGCGACAAGCGACAGACACCAGCCCCGGATTGCGGCCACCCACGGGCGGTTGGCACGGCTTGGGGCATCGTCGTGACTCGGCAACTGCATCGGCATTTTCCCAATCCGGAATCGCGACTCTCACCGAGCGGCCGGTGACGTGGCTCCGGATACTGACGTCCGGTATGCCTGGATTCGTCGATCCCGAAGTCGCCCGATGTGGTCGGGAAGGGTCGCGGGATACGGCGTGCCCTGGTCCCTGAGAAGCCACTCCATTGATCGCCCTCCTGTGGGTTCGTTGTTCATGGTGGACGCTTCTATTCTTCGCCGCCCGCCATGAAAAAAACCCTCGATACTTTCTGGCCAACACATCGGAAATTCCTATGATTGGTCAGCCGTCGGGAGCACGCCATGCACTGGCTCAACTACCACCACCTTCTCTATTTCTGGATGGCCGCGCGGGAGGGCAGCATCTCGCGGGCCTGTCGCGCCCTGCATCTCACGCAGCCGACGGTGAGCGGCCAGATTCGCGAGCTCGAGCGGGCCCTTAAGACCAAGCTCTTCGAGCGGTCCGGCAGGTCGATCGCGCTCACCGACACGGGCCGGCTGGTCTATCGCTACGCCGACGAGATCTTCGCTCTGGGCCGTGACTTGCAGGATGCGCTGCACGACCGCCCACGCGGCCAGCCGTTGCGCTTCGCCGTGGGCGTGGCGGACACGCTGCCCAAGGTTCTCGTTCATCGCCTGCTCGCGCCGGCCTCGACGCTCCGCGAGGAGGTGCGGATCACGTGCATCGACGGACAGCCCGATCGCCTCTTGGCCGAGTTGGCGCTGCACGAATTAGATCTCGTCATCAGCGACTATCCGGCGCAGCCACGGCCCGGACTGAAGCTCTTCAATCACATGCTCGGCGAATGCGGGGTTAGTTTCTGTGCCACGCCGGCGCTCGCCAGACGACATCGGCGTGGATTCCCCCGCTCATTGTCCGGAGCGCCATTCCTGCTGCCGTATGGCAACACGGTGCTGCGCCGGTCGCTCGACCAGTGGTTCGACGACAACGGCATTCATCCCACGGTCCGCGCCGAATTCGCCGACAGCGGGCTGTTGAAGGCGTTCGGCGCCTCCGGCGACGGCCTTTTCGCCGTGCCCACCGCGGTGGAGGCCGATGTGATCCGCGCCTACGGCGTGCGCGTGATTGGCCGAGAGAAGTCGATTCGGGAACGTTACTACGCGATCTCGGTGGAAAAACGGATCAAGCACCCGGCGGTCGTGGCGATCACGAGGGCCGCCAGGGGGATCCTGTCGGCGGAGTGACGCGGCATTCAGGGGGCGCGTTGTCGCCGGCCGGTCAGGACGCGGAAGATTTCGCCGATCGAGTGCCCGGACTCCAGCGAACGCCGCAAGAGCTGAGAAGAGTCCACCGCGTAGGTGCTGTTCTTCTCGATATACGTTCCGGCCTTAAACCGCTCTTCTCGCGGGCCGTCCGCACCGTGGCATGGAATGCCGACAGAGGCAGTGGATGTCGCCACCACACCCCGGGCACTCCAGCGGAAAATCCTCGTCCACCCGCGCCAGCAGTTTCGCCCAGGCTTTTGCCTGACGTGTCGTGGGAGCGGGGTTTGTGATTGGCGTCGCCGCAGCCTTCCGCGACGCGTCCGCCGACTGCATGCCCGCCGGTCGCGTCCTCGCCGCGCTTGCCAATGTTCCCTTTTTCGCCAGCGATGTGACGGCTTTCCGCAGCCGGTGATTCGGGGCAAACACCCCGTGGCAGCGGTGCCGGTGTTTTCGCGGCGGCGGCACAAGGTCCGCCACACGATCAATGAACTCACACGGCGACAGCTCGACCATGTTGTCGTCGTTCGGATCCCTGCATTCCCGCAGTCGGGTCGTCACGACCACTTCTTCGGCATCGCGAATGGATGCGGCAAGAAACTCCAATCGCTGCTCCTCGCTCACATACCGGGCGACCTTCGGCCGTCGCAGCCCATCGTCCAGTTCCTCGAGCGTCGCTTCGGAAACCAGCAACTGACCTCGTTCCCGCGCCCGTTCAAACGCTCGCCTGGGCGGCGAGCCGGAGAGCATGAGCGGGCTGACGACGACATTCGTGTCGAATACGAATCGCACGTCACCGCTCGTCGAGAATCGCCGTGAGCGACTCGGACGGCAGGCCTTTCTCCGCCGCCGAACGCCCCACCTCGTCCTTTCCCAGATTTGGTGGCTGGCACCTTTTTCCGCCCGTGCCTTGCCGCTCGTACACTGGTCATGTACACTGGTCATATGAAAATCTCCGCTTCTGAATTCAAGGCCCGTTGCCTGCGTCTCCTCGACCAGGTCAGTCGCACGGGCGAGGAACTGGTCATTCTCAAGCGCGGGCGGCCTGTTGCCCGCGTGGTGCCGGCCCGCGAGGACAAGCCCTGGCTGGCGCTTCGCGGCCGAGGGGCGTTCGTCGGCGATCCATTCGCGCCCGTGATCGCCGCGGCGGAGATCGAAGCCCTGCGATGACCAGGCCGCTCCTCGACACCCACGTCTGGGTCTGGTGGATGCTCGGCGATCCGCGGCTCCCGGACCGGGAACGCGACCAACTCGACAGGCTGCCCGCCGCTCGCCGTCCCCTGCTCTGCGATATCAGCCTCTGGGAAGTCTCGCTGCTCGTGCAGTTCGGCCGGCTCGAACTCGCCGATGATCTGGAGTCCTGGCTGGGGATCGCCGCGTCTCCCGCCACGGTCGAGGTTCAGCCGATCACGTCCGCGGCAGTCGTGACGATGACGAAACTGCCCAGGAGTTTTCACCAGGACCCGGCCGACCGCCTGATCGTGGCGACGGCCCGGGCACTCGATGTCCCGCTCGCCACGCACGATTCGCTCATCCGCCGGTCGCGGCTCGTGCCGCTCTGGACCGCCTGAGCCGGCCGGGAACTTTTGGGGACCGTTGCGGAAGTGCCATTGACCGGGCTATCCCGCCCACCCGCGGCCCGTGCGGCCGCGGCAGCCTCGTCGCGGTTCGCGAAATCGTAGGCCCGCAAGACCGTGCCGCGGCTGCCGTTCATCTCCCGGGCCAGCCGGTCGAAACCCTCGTTCGCCCAGCCGCAGCGACTCGAACGTGTTGCGGTTCATGCGGATACCCTCGAGAAGATGCTGGCCCACGACGGGCCGACGGGATATCGGCAGACCAGCCGCCGGAACGGTGCCGGGTCCGCTTCCGGTTCAGTTCGGAACGTACGCTCGATATGATGGCCACGAGACCCATTCCGGCATGCAATCATGCCGCAGACCACCGAGGAACCCGCCGATGACCGCGACCGCCAAGCCGATCCTGTTTCTCCTTCGCGCCGGATTCCCCGATGCCACGCGGGGCCCGGGCGGGTTCTTCTGCCCCGAGTGCGCGACCATCGCCGGGCTTCTCTACTACTATCCGCAGTTGACGGAGGCACTCGACGTCAGGCAGGTCGATGCCCCGCGGCCCCGCCCCGACGTCGTGGCGCTCGTCGGCGCCGAGAACCAGTCCTGCCCGGTGCTGGTCCTGCCGCCGGGCGACCTCCCCGCCGGCGTCCCGCTGGCCAACGGCCGGGCCTTCGTCTCGGGCCCCACGGCGATCGTGGCCTTCCTCGCCGACCGCTACGGCACGGCCCGCGGCTGACGCGGCCGCCTCGCCCTCGGTGCCAGGCACCGGGCCCGACGGCGTCTGCCGCCGTGTATGACACGAACCATCTGGCGGCCTGTCGCGTATACTCGTGCAAGCATCCGTCTCGAATCGGGCACCCCACGCGGGTGTCCGTGCCAACCTGCCCGTAAAGGTGGCGTCGGTGGTCCGGCAACGGCCCCGAGGATGTGCGCTGGAAGCGGTTTCCGGCGAAACGCGAACCCCTGAATTCAGGAGCCTGCACATGACCCTCGGCCACCTCTCCCCCCGAACCCCCGACGCCGGTGATCGGCACCACCTCTGGAACAACAACGGCACCTGGTGGGTGCACTACACCCTGCACTTCGGCCATCGCAAGCGCCGCATCCGCCGGTCGCTCAAGACGCGGTCGCTCGCGGAGGCGATTTGTAGCCGTGACGAGCTCTTCGCCCGCATCGCCCGCGACGGCGAGTGGGTCGCGGACCGCGGCGATGACATGCGGCGCATGCTGTTCCTCGGCCCGGATCACCTGGCCGGCACCGATCCCGCGACTGCGCGGCCGCGCAGCGTCGGTGCGGCGGCGGCGTAGACAGCGTTCTCGGGTGCCGTTGCCCCGATGGTTGGCCCGTCCGACCGGGTTGTTCCATACTGCTCCTCGCCCCCCGACCGGGGTGGCAGCCGAGGAACCGACATGCCCCTGAAAACTTCCTACGTCGAACGGCTCGAGGACGTGCTCGGCCCGGCCCGCGAGTTTCTCTCGCGGGCCGGCGACCTGTTCGCGCGGCCGCGGATCGTTGTCCCCACGGCGGGGGCGAAGGCCTGGCTGGCGAGCGAACTGGCACGCACGCTGGGGGCGAGCCCCGGGGCCGGCGGCGCCGGGCAGCCCGCGGGCGACGGCATCGTCGCCAACGTCGAGATCTCGTATCCCGGCACGATCCTCGGCCTGCTCCAGCCGCCGCGCGGGATCGAGCCCGATCCGTGGTCGTTCGACCGGCTGACGTTCACGGTCCTCGACGTGATCACGGGGCCGGGAGCGGCGGACCTCGGGATCCCGTTCGACGTCGGCCGCGAGCCGCTCCTCGCGGCCCGGCGGATCGCCGGGTTCTTCGACAACTACCACGTCCGCCGGCCGGGGATGATCCTGCGCTGGGAACAGGGTCACGCGCACTTGAGCCCCGTGGCGACCAACGCCCGGGACAAGGACGGCGACTGGGCGGCGGACGCGCTGGACGCCGGCGATGACTGGCAATTCCGCGTCTGGAGAGCCGTCCGCGACCGGATCGGCACGCCAAGCCCCACGAGTCGCGCGGGGTTCACGTCGTCGCCTTCGGGCCAGCAGGGGAGCTCCGGCCGGGCCGCTCCGCCGCTGCCAGCGAAGATCGCGTGCCCCCAGCCGGTGCTCGTGGCCGGTCTGCAGTCGCTCTCACTCGCGCAGCTCACCGCCCTGCGCACGCTCGGGGCGACGACCGACGTGCACGCGATCCTCGTTCATCCCTCGGCGACCCTGCGGTCGCACTGGGCGGCGACGACGCCCCCCGTCTCACTCGACGTGCCGCCGCTGCGCCCGCCGGCCGAACTGCCCGAGGATCTCGACCCGCTCGTCGCGACCTGGCTCCATGGCGCCCGTGAGACGCAGATCTTGCTCGCATCACAGGGCATCACACCGACGCACGAGCGCCCGCCTGCCGGCCCGGTCGAGTCGGCCGGCCCAGAGGCCTCGTCGCTCCTCGTCCGCCTGCAGGGATCGATCAGGACGGCCGCCAAGCCCGAACCGCAGAAGCACGAACTCGCCTCCGATTCATCCGTCACGATCCACCGCTGCCACACGCTCTCCCGGCAGGCCGAGGTCCTCCACGACGCCCTGCTCCACGCCTTTCACGACCTCCACGACCTCCGCCCGCACGACGTCGTGATCGTCAGCCCGTGCCTCGACCGGCTTGCCCCGCACCTCGAGGCCGTGTTCGCCCGCGCGGTCGTCGGCCGCGACGGCCGGACGGTGAAACTGCCGCTGCTGGTGGCCGACCGCGGCCTGCACGAGCTGAGCGACGCGGCCCAGCTGCTCATCGACGTCATGCGTCTCGTCGGCTCACGGTGCTCCGTCGAGGACTTTCTCGCCGTCGCCGAGCATCCGCTCGTGACCGGCCACTTGCGTATCGACGACGACATGACCCGCTGCTGGGACGGGCTCATCGAGCGGACGACGATCCACTGGGGCTTCGACGCCGCGCAGCGGGTGCGCGAGGAGCTGCCGGCGGAGGCCGCGGAGCCGCACACCTGGCGTGCCGGCATCGAACGCATGCTGCTCGGCGCCGTGCTGCCCCCCGCCACCGGCGGCCACGAGTCGCAGGCGACGATCCCGCTCGAGCACGTGCCGCTCGGCTCGCTGGCGGCGATCGAGACCCTCGCCCAAATCCACGAGGTCGTCCGCACGCTCGACGACGCCTGTCACGACAGCTCCGCCACGCGGCCCGTGGCGGAATGGTGCGCCGCCATCGAGGAAGCGATGTTCGGCCTCTGCGGGCCCGACGCCGGTGATCTGGCCGAGCCGCTGCGGGCGGT
The DNA here is from genome assembly GCA_014192425.1 of Planctomycetia bacterium. Lineage (NCBI taxonomy): Bacteria > Pseudomonadati > Planctomycetota > Planctomycetia > Planctomycetia bacterium. Next base: position 91,905 of record BJHK01000004.1, read on the forward strand.
GCGGCAGCTTCGTGACGCGGCGTCGGCCACGCCCGTGCCGTTTCACGACGTGCGGACGCTGCTCGAGGAGTCGCTGACGTCGATCGTCGGTCGCCAGCCGCTCCGCACCGGTGCGATCACGGCCACGTCGATGGTGCCGCTCCGCGACGTCCCGTTCCGGGTGGTCTGCATTGCGGGCTACGACGACCGTGCCGTCTCCGTCGCGGAGTCGCCGGGAGACGACCTCGCGGCGCGGCAGCAGATCGCCGGCGACGGCGACCCGCGGATCGACACCCGGCGGGCCCTGCTCGACTGCGCCCTCGCCGCCCGCGACCGGCTGCTCGTGACCTGCACCGGCATGGACATCCGCACGAACAAATCCTTGCCGCTCGTCACGCCGCTCTCCGAGCTCGTCGACTTCGCGATCCGCCACGGTGTGCGGCCGGCCGGGGGCGACGAGCCGAGCGGCATCGAGATCCGCCACCCACGACATGCCGTCGGTCGGCGCAACTTCGAGCCAGGTGCGGTCCAGCCCGGCCGCTGCTGGAGCCATGACCCGACCGCCCTGGCGGCGTCGCAGGGCCTCGGTCTCGACGCCCCGCTGCCGGTCACCCGTGTCGCAGCGCTGGCCGACGTGCCCGTCATCGAGCTCGCGCTGCTCGAGGAAATGGTCCGCAACCCGCTCGCGCTGTATCTCAAGAAGTCTCTCGGCGTCAGCACGTGGCGCGACGACGAGGAGTTTCCCGCGGCCACGTTCCCGCTGACGTTGTCGTCCACGCAATCGCGCACGCTGGCCGGGAGCCTGCTGCGCCATCGCGTCGACACAGGCGGATCCGCCGATGAATGGATTCGAGCAGCCCGGGCAACGGGGCGGATTCCGTTCGGCAGGTACGGGGACGAATCCCTTCGCGAGATCGTCGCGCTGGTGGACGGCATCATTTCGCTCGCCGCGAATCCGGCGGATCCCGTGCCCCTGCGCGGCTTGTCCGCCATGCCCATCCGGCTCCACACCGCCGGCAAGCTTCTTTCCGGCACTCTGAAAGGCTACCACCCGGACCCTGCGGGCGCTGCCGACGATCTGCTCGTCGATGTTCGTGTCACGAGGGGAGAACGGGATACCTGGGACCGGCCCCTGCACATCGCCGCGCTTCGCCTGCTCGTCGCATGGGCGTCAGGCAGCACGCCGCAACGCGCGGTCGTGATCGCCCGACACCAGAACTGGAAACCCCCTGTGTTCCCCGGGCCCGCCGCGATCCGGCGGACCGTCATACTGGCCGACGCGCTCCGCGACAGGGCCGCCGCCGCCGAGCGATTGGCAGGCATCTGCGCGCTTCTGCCGCAGGCGCTCGCCACGCCCTGCAGCCGATTCGGCGGGACACTGGCATCGATCGCCGAGAAACTCGCAGCCAACGACGAGGCCGGCGCGCGACAGGCGTTTGCCAATTATGTCGGGTATTCGCACGCCGGCTCGAACGAGGCGCTGGTGTACGGCACGAGCCCCCGCTTTGAAGACATCTTCGTGCCGGGTGCTCCGGAACTGGCGTTTCACGCGGCGTTCGAGCAGCTGTTCACGATCGGGGCCGGATACACATTGTCATGAACCAGCAGAACGCCACAGACCAGGCACGCAAGGGCCCGTACCCTTTCGACTACACGGAATATCCCCTGCCCATCGGCACGGTCGTCGATGCCAGCGCCGGCACGGGCAAGACCTATGCCGTCGCGGCGCACGTCACGCTCGCGCTGGCGACGAACGATTCGCTGTCGATCGGCAAGATCCTCGTCACCACGTTCACGCGCAACGCGGCCGCGGAGCTCCGCGACCGCGTCCGACAGCGAATCATCAGCACGGCGGCGCTGCTCCGCGGCGCCTCCCGCGAGCCGGCCGACGATCTCGACCGCCACCTGCTCGATGGCAAGGCGGGCGAGCGGGCCGTCGTCGCCGGCCGGCTCGAGCGGGCGGCGGCCGAGTTCGACACGGCCACGATCGCCACGATCCACGCCGTCTGCTCGCGGGTGCTCGCCTGCGCCGGCCGGCAGGTGCAGTATGAAAACCGCGAGGATGCCCGCGACCGGATCGTCGCCGAGGTGGTCAACGACGAACTCGTCCGCGAGTCCATGGCCGGCCGGGTGTGGCCGGAGGACCGGATCGTCACGCTCGTGACAAAAGCGGCCAGCGACCCATTCATGGAGCACTGGATCGAGCCCGCCACCACGCCCGAGTCAGCCGAGGCGCAGGCGGACCGCGGGCTGCTGGAGACGGTCGGCGGCGTCATCACGCGCTGCGTCGCACGGGTCCATCGGGCGATGGCGGCGCAGCCCAGCTACGACGACCTGCTTCGGCTCGCCTGGGAGGCCGTCAAGGACGGCAGCGAGGCGGTGCTCACGCAACTCCGCGACCGGTTCACGCTCGCCATCGTCGACGAGGCCCAGGACACCGATCCCCTGCAGTGGAAACTGTTCCGCAAGCTCTTCCCCGGCGACGACGAGCGCCGGCTGATCACGGTCGGCGACCCGAAGCAGGCGATCTACGGATTCCGCGGTGCCGATGTCAACGCCTACGTCGCCTTCACGGGCGACGCCGCGCGCCGCACGCTGCCGGTGAATCGGCGTTCCGACCGCCCGATCATCGACACGCTCAACGCCGTCATGGACGGGGCGGTGTTCCTCGCCAATCCACACGACCCCGCCACGCCGCACGTGCGGTACGAGCCGGTGGCGGCGGCGGACCCGCAGGGCGGCGCGCGGATCGAAGGGCCGAAACCCGTCGAGTTTCTGTCCGTGGGACAGACCGGCAACCAGAACGCCCTGACGGAACCCGTCGCCCGCCGGATCGTCGCGCTGCTCGACGAGAAGACGACCCGGTTGCGTCAGGGCGATTCCTCGCGACCGGTGAAACCCGGCGACATCGCCGTCATCGTGCGGACGAATTCGGTCGGCAACCAGATCGCGAACCGCCTCGGGCAGCTCAGCATCCCGGTCGTCACGGCCGGCGTGACCAGCGTGATGAAGGGCGAGATGGCGGACGCGATTCGTGACCTGCTCGAGGCGATGGCCCGTCCCTCGAACCCGGGCCGCATCCGCCGGGTCGCAGCCACCCGCTTCTTCGGCACCCATTCGCTCCGCGACGCCGGGTCGCTCTCCGACGAGGCGATCCGCCCGGTGCAGGACACGATCGCCAGCCTGGTGGCGGTCGTGCAACGGCGCGGCATCGCCGCCTGCGGCGCGGCGATCACGGCCGACGCCGACATGATGCGCTGCCTGACGGCCGGCACGGCCGGGCAGCGGCACCTCGCCGATTTCGCGCACATCATCGAGCTCCTCCACGAGCACGGCCCTGCCGGCGGCTGCCGACCCGACGCCCTGCTCGCCGCGTTCGCCCGCCTCCAGAAGCTCGACGACGAGCACGAGACGGTCGTGCGACGTGTCGAGACCGACGACGATGCGGTGAAGATCATGACCGTGCATTCGGCGAAGGGGCTCGAATTCCCCTGCGTGATCGTTGCCGACCTGTGGAAGGGGGAGCGGTCGCCGCACGAAAAGGACAATCCCGGCGTGTTCCACGACCATCGCGGAGCACGCAGGCTCGATCTCGCCTTTGCGATCCGCAAGGAGTCGCCGACGGCGACGGTCGCGCTCGACAGGCTGTGCCGCGAGGAACGCAAGCGGCTCCTGTACGTCGCCGTCACGCGGGCCCAGCATTTCCTCTGCGTGCTGACGGCCGATGCCAAGAAGAAGAAACCCGACGAGCCGGCCGCGGGCACGCCGCCGGCCAAGCCGCGGAAGAAAAAGGCAGAGACGCAGGAGTCGCCCGTTGAGGACCCGGCAGCACAGTTCATCCTTTCCGAGGTGCTCCGCTCCGACAAGATCGGGCCGCCGCGGCTCGTCGCCGATCTGCCTGCGCTCCCCGATCGCTGGGAAAATCCGGAACACGCCAGGCCCGCAGCGCACGTCGACGTCGCGCCGCTGCCTGCCGAAGAAGTCCGCCAGACGTATGAGCGGACATCGTTCAGCGGGATCACGGCCCGGCGCAAGAAGCAGGCGGCGGACTTCGCCGACACCGCCGGCGGCAGCGACGAGGAATCGGATGGACCGCCGCTCGCGGCCGACGAGGCCGAGGCCGAGGCCGCAGCCGCGACCGGCGCTCCAGGCGCCGGGGCCGCGACGGAGTTCGTCGTACCCGACCTGCCGGCCGGCAAGACGTTCGGCACCGTCGTCCACGAGATCTTCGAGCGGGTCGATCCCGGGCTGCCGCTGGAGGCGCACGTCAGGGCGGTGGTCGGGGCGACCGCCACGTCGCAGATGTTCGCCGGCCATCACGACGCAGTCGCCGAGATGATCGTGCGGGCCATGCGGACGCCGTTCGGCGGCCCGCTCGGCGACCTGTGTTTTGCGGGATTCGCGGCCGCGGATCGACTCGTGGAGATGAACTTCGAGATGGGCCTCGCCGACATGACCGCCGGCGTGCGGGCGTGCGACGTGGGCCGCGTTCTCGCGGACGTCCTGCCGGCGAGCGACCCGTTCCGCGGCAGCGGCTATCTCGGCGACCTCGGCGGCCCGACGTTCGACATCCCGCTCGCGGGACTGATCAACGGCTCGATCGACGCCGTGCTGCGGATCGACGGCGGCCCGGGCGCACGGCCGCGGCTCGTGATCGCCGACTACAAGACGAACAAGCTCCATAGCGCCGCTGCGGCACGGCCAGCCGCGGCCTACGCGCCCGATCGGCTCGTGACCGCGATGGAGGAGCATCACTATCCCCTCCAGGCGGCAATCTACGGCACGGCGGTCTATCGGATGCTCCGCTGGCGGCTGCGCGAGGACGATCCCTCCGACTGCCTTGCCGGCATCGTCTACGCCTTCATCCGCGGGACCCGCGGCGCGGACGCGCCGGCGGACGCGGCGGGCCGCCGCCACGGCATGTTCGTCTGGCAGCCGCCGGCCGTCCTCTGGCCGCGGCTGAGCAGCCTTTTCGCAGGAGCCAGGCCATGACGACCACCAGCGGAACACCCCCCGTGTCGACCGTTTCCCCGGCGATTGAAGACTACTGCACGGCCCGCGTAATCGCGTTCGCGGACGTCACGGCGGCCCGCATGCTCGTCGGCATCGCCCGCAAGGCGACCACGGTGGCCGAGCCCTCCCTGCTCGCGTGGCTCGGCATGTGCCTCGCCCTGCGCACGCCCCGCGACGGCCACACCTGCGTACATTTCGGCCGGATCGCCGACTGGGCCGGCAGCATCGACTGCGACGGCGTTGACCCGCTCCCCTGGCCACGGGAGCCGCAGCCGTGGATCGACGCGCTGCGGATGATTCCCGCGCTCGTGGGCGATCCCGGCGCGACGAAGCCCTTCATCCTCGCCGGCACCGACTCACCGCGGGGCCGCGACGCCCGCCTGTACCTCGGTCAGGCCTACGCCGAGGAGGAAGCGATCGCGGCGACGCTCCTGCGCGACGGCTCGCGGCACGTCAGCATCCTGCTCGGCGGCCCGGGCTCGGGCAAGACGTACACGCTCGCCAAGGACCTCATCGAGCAGTGCGAGCGGTCGGCGACGGCGCCGCGCATCGCGCTGGCCGCGCCGACCGGCAAGGCTGCAGCCCGGATGACAAAGGCTCTGGAGGAGCGGTGCGTCAAGGCCAAGGCCTCCGACGAGATTCTCAAGGCCGTGCGGGCCGCTCCGGCCACGACGATCCATCGCCTGCTCGGTTACAACCCATACGGGGCACCGCAGTTCGCCTACGGACCGGCCAATCCGCTCGACTACGATCTCGTGGTGATCGACGAGGTGTCGATGGTGTCGAGTTCGATGCTGCACGCCCTTCTTGGGGCGGTCGGCCCGAAGACGGAAGTCCGGCTCGTGGGCGACCCCGACCAATTGGCGAGCGTCGAGGCGGGTTCGGTGCTCGGTGACATCGCACTGGCCTGCGAAAGGCCGGGGGCACCGCTTCACGGCCGCTGCCGCAGGCTCACCGGGCAGCATCGCTACTCAGTCGATTCGGCGATCGCCCGGCTCGCGACCGCGATCCGCGCAGGCGACGCCGCCACTGCGTTCTCAATCCTCGCCGCCGGCAGCGACGACGTTTCGTGGATCACGCCCGGCGATGCCGCGGCGCTCGCGGGCAGCACGGCACTGGCGCGGCGGCATGCCGCGCGTCTCCGGTCGCTGGCCAAGGACGGAACGCCCGATTCCGACGCGACCGCGCAGCGGGTGCTCGAGGCGCAGGCGGAGCTGCAGGTGCTCTGCGCGCGGCGGACGGGCCCGATGGGCGTGAGTGGCTGGAATCAGCGGATCGAGAGGGGTCTCGCACTCGGCCCCGCACCGGGATGGTACTCCGGCCGTCCCGTCATGATCACGAAGAACAACCCGGACCTGCGGCTGTTCAACGGCGACGTGGGGGTCGTCGTTGCCGCGCACGAGGCCGGCGGCCCGGCAGCGACCAGCCCGCGGAAAGACGCCGTCTTCGCCCTCGGCGACGAGCTCATTCGGGTGCCGGTGACGCGGCTCGAGGACGTGGAAACCGTCCACGCTCTCACGATCCACAAGAGCCAGGGCTCGGAATACGGGCATGCGATCGTGGTGCTGCCCGAACGGACGAGCCGCCTGCTGACGCGCGAGCTTCTTTACACGGGCATCACGCGGGCCAGCAAGCAGGTGACGATCATCGGCTCCCGCGCGGTGATCGAGGCCGCGATCCGCACGCCGATCCGGCGCGCCACCGGCCTGGCGGACCGGCTGACGGGGGGCTGATCCGGAACACACATGACCGCTTCCCGTGGTGACGGCCGCCGTTCTGCCGGCAAATCGTCCCGGTCCTGAACGAGCCTTCGCGGGCGGGTATTCTTCGCTGCCCTGGATCAGCACCTCCGTCCGCCCGTCCTGACCGTCGTCATCCCCTGCTTCAACGAGCGGGCGACGATCCGCGACATCGTCCAACGCGTGCGCTAGCAGCCGCTCGCGGACGTGGAGATCATCGTCGTCGACGACGGCTCGGAGGACGGCACCCGCGACCTGCTGCCGGGGATCTGCGCGGAATTCGACGCCCGCCTGATCTTCCAGCCGCGCAACATGGAAAAGGGGGCCGCACTGCGGACCGGCTTTGGCGCGGCGACCGGCGACATCGTGATCGTCCAGGACGCCGACCTCGAATACGACCCGGGGGAATATGGCCGGATCATCGCAGAGATTCTCGAGGGCCGGGCGGATGTCGTCTACGGGTCGCGGTTCGTCGGCGGGCAGGCCCACCGCGCCGTCTACTTCTGGCACATGGTGGGCAACAGGTTCCTGACGCTGCTCTCGAACATGCTGACCAACATCAACCTCACCGACATGGAGACCTGCTTCAAGGCCTTCCGGCGGGAACTGATCCAGGGCATCTGCATCGAGGAGGACCGGTTCGGAGTCGAGCCGGAGATCACGGCGAAGGTGGCCCGGTCCCGGGCACGCATCCATGAAGTGGGCATCTCCTACTACGGCCGAACGTACGCGGAAGGGAAGAAGATCGGCTGGCGGGACGGCCTCCGGGCGATCTACGCCATCCTGCGCTACAACCTCTTTCCCGGCCCGGCTCCGACGCCGCCACGACGCCTGCCCCCGGCGGGCCCCACGACCTGACGCCGTGCGGCCGCGCCGGCCCGGACCCTTGTCTCCCCCCGGGCCGCCATGCTTGAATCCGGTCCTGTCGCCGGGCCACGCGTCTCAGGCCCACAAGCCACGCGCCTCAGCCCACGAGCCACGCCCCTTCTGGAACCGGAGCCTCTCGCCATGAAGTACGGACTCAACCTCCTCCTCTGGACCGACCATATGCACGACGGCATGCTGCCGATCGTGGAGAAGATCAAGGCCCTCGGCTACCACGGCATCGAGATGCCGATCTTCGTACCCGACGAGGCCCTGCACCGGCAGTGGGGCAAGCGGCTCGACGACCTCGGCCTGGAGCGGACGGCCGTCACCATCCGCGATGCCGACGGCAACCCGATCAGCCCCTCGGCTTCGGTGCGGGCCGCCGCCGTCGATGCCATGAAGAAGACGCTCGATTGCTGCCACGCTGCCGGCGTCAAGATCCTCTGCGGACCGACCCACTCGGCCATCGGCCAGTTCAGCGGCAACGGGCCGACCGAGGACGAGTTCAAGTGGGGCGTGGACACGATGCGGCAGGTGGCCGCCCACGCCGCCCAGGCGGGGGTGACGATCGCCACGGAATATCTCAACCGCTTCGAGAACTACTTCCTCACCAGCGTCGAGCAGACGGTGCGGTTCGTGCAGGCGGTCGATCATCCGCACGTGCGGATGATGTACGACACGTTCCACGCCAACATCGAGGAGAAGAACCTGACGGCCGCGATCCACGCCGCCGCCCCGTGGACGGCGCTCGTCCACATCTCGGAGAACGACCGCAGCATCCCCGGCACCGGACACGTCCACTGGGACGAGTCGTTCGACGCCCTCAAGGCGGCCGGCTACGACGGCTGGATGGTGGTCGAGGCCTTCGGCCTGGCGCTGCCCGGCATCGCGGCGGCGACGAAGATCTGGCGGAAGATGTTTCCGTCGGAAGACCAGCTCGCGACCGACTCGCTGGCCTTCATGAAGAAGCACGTCCAGCGCCGCTGGGGGTGACGATCGGGGCGCGCTGGAGGGACCCCGTGGATGCCGCATGCAGCACCCGGCCCGCCGCGGCCCCCCCTGCCCCCGGCAGTCCGCGGACTCGGCTGGACGAGTTTCCTCACCGACCTCTCCAGCGAGGCGATCTATCCGCTCCTGCCGGCGTTCATCACCCGTGAGCTCGGCGGCTCCGCGCTGAGCGTCGGCCTCATCGACGGCATCGCCAATGCCGTGGCCGCGATCAGCCGGCTCCCGGCGGGGTGGCTCTCGGATCGGATCGGCCGCCGGCCGCTGATCCTCGTCGGCTATGGACTGTCGGCGATCGTCCGCCCGCTGATGGGGCTCGTCGGCTCCCCGCTGGGGGCGCTGGCCGTGCGGGCGACCGACCGGCTCGGCAAGGGGATCCGCTCCGCCCCCCGCGACGCCCTTGTCACCGACCTCGTCGAGCCCGTCGATCGCGGCCGTGCCTTCGGCCACATCCGCGCCCTCGACCACCTTGGCGCGGCGCTCGGCCCGCTGGTGGCGCTCGGCTTCTTGTGGTTCTTTCCCGGCCGCGAGCGGATGCTGTTTCTGCTCAGCCTGATCCCCGGCCTGGCCACGCTGGCGATCATCCGCGGCACCGTCCGCGATGCGGCACGCCCCGCTGCGGCGGCCGTGGCACCGGCCCCCATGCCCAGCCTCGACCGGCCGCAGAAGCTGCTTCTGGGCTGCGTGGCCGTCTGGGCGCTCGCCGCATCGAGCGAGCAGTTTTTGCTGCTCCGGGCAGCGTCGCTCGGCGTCCCCGCGGCGCTCGTACCCGCGGTCTGGTTCGGCATCGGCATCACGAAGAGCCTGGCGGCCCGGCTCGCGGCCCCGGTGATCGATCGGCTGTCGCCGCGGCTGGCGGTCGTCTGCGGCTGGCTCGTGTTCATGGCCGGCTACGCCGGGCTCGCCCTGGCAGGCGGCCTCCCCGCCGCGCTCGCGGCGATGGCGGTCGTCGCCGCCGGCTACGGCCTCATCGAGCCCGCGGAGCGGTCGCTCGTCGCCCAGCTCTCCCCCGCCGGTCGGCAGGGGGCGAGCTTCGGCTGGTATTCGCTCGTGCAGGGATTGATGGCGATCCCGGCCGGCCTGCTGACCGGCTGGTTGTGGAGCGCGGGGGGCGGCGCGACCGCGGCGTTCGCCACGAGCGCCGCCCTGGCGGGCCTGGCCGCAACCCTGCTCGCCCTCCTCGTCCGCCCGCCGCTCCCCGCGCCGGGCCACTGAGCCTGAGTCGCCGCAGCGTCCGTTCCGTCAGCGCGGCCGCGGGATCCACTTCGCCACCTCGATCACCGTCACCGGCACCAGCGCCAGGCCGAGCACCGCCAGCCACTCGCTCCCCAGCCCGCGCGGCACGTCGAACACCGGTCGGGTCACGGGCAGCATGACCACGGCGATCTGCAGCAGGCCGGAGAGCACGATCGCCACGAGCAAGGCGGGATTGCGCCAGAACCCGATCGCGAAGGCGGTGAACCGGTCGCTGCGGCAGCCGATGGCGAAGAGCAACTGGGCAAACGCGGCCACGCAGAAGGTCACGGCCTGGGCATGCGCGATCACGGCCGGGTCGTCACTGCCGCGCCAGCTCCACCAGAAGCCGGCGGTGCAGACCGCGGCCACCACCGCCCCGTGGGCGACGACCGTCAGGCCGCGGGCCCAGGTCAGCACCGGCGCCTGCGGCGGCCGCGGCGGCCGCTCCATGATGTCCCGCTCGGCGGGCTCGAGCCCGAGCGCCAGCGCGGGCAGCCCGTCGGTGACGAGGTTCAGCCAGAGGATCTGGATCGCGGCCAGCGGGGGCGGCCAGCCGAGCAGCGCCGCCACGAGCATGAGCAGCACCTCACCGGCGTTGCAGGCGAGGAGGTAGTGCATGAACTTCTGGATGTTGTCGTAGATGCCGCGGCCCTCCTCGACGGCGCTGACGATCGAGGCGAAGTCGTCGTTGGTGAGCACCATGTCGGAGGCCTCCTTCGTCACGTCGGTGCCGGTGATGCCCATCGCGATCCCGATGTCGGCGGCCTGCACCGCCGGGGCGTCGTTGACCCCGTCGCCCGTCATCGCCACCACCGCGCCGTGCCGCTGCCAGGCGCGCACGACCCGCAGCTTGTGCTCGGCGCTGACGCGGGCGTAGATCGCGATCTCCGCGACCTCGTCAGCGAGTCGCTCGTCCGACAGGGCATCGATGTCGGCGCCCGTGACCACGCGACCGCCGGCCGGGCCGCCGTCTGTAAGCCCCAGTTCCCGCCCCACGGCGCGCGCCGTGGCCGGGTGGTCGCCGGTGATCATCACCGGGCGGATGCCCGCCGAACGGCAGCGGTCCACTGCCGTCCGCGCCTCGTCCCGGGGCGGATCGAGGAGCGCGGCCAGGCCGACGTGGACGAGGTCGCGTTCGATGCGGTCCGCATCGGAGTCGGGCGTCTCCCCGGTCGGCAGGTCGCGGCAGGCCAGCGACAACACCCGCAGCGCCCGGTCGGCGAGCCCCGCCGCGGCGGCGAGGATCTCCCCGCGGCGCGCGGCCGTGAGCAGCACCGGCCGCCCGGCGTGGAGTTCGGCGACGCAGCGGGCGAGCACCGCCTCCGTCGCCCCCTTGGTCTCCAGGACGCGGCTGCCATCATGCCGGCGCACGACCACGCTCATGAGTTTCCGGGAAGAGTCGAAGGGAAGCTCGTAGACGACCGGTTCACGCGCGTCCGCGGCCACGCCCCCCTTGAGCGCCGCCACGACGAGCGCCCCTTCCGTGGGGTCGCCGACCACCTCCCAATCGCCGCCATCCGCGCCGGGCCGGACGCTGGCGTTGGTGCAGCGGGCACCGATCACGAGCAGCCGCCCGAGATCGGGCTCGGTCGCGACCGTCACCGGCGTCTCCGCAGCGCCGACGAGCCGGCGAAACTCCCCCTGCGGTACGTAGCCGACGCCGCTGACGCGAAACCGGTCGCCGGCAGTGACGATCTCGCGCAGTGTCATCTCGTTGCGGGTCAGCGTGCCGGTCTTGTCGGAGCAGATCACGGTCACCGAGCCGAGCGTCTCCACGCTCGGCAGCCGGCGGACGATCGCCCCGCGGGCCACCATCCGCTGCAGGCCGAGCGAGAGCACGAGCGTGACCACGGCCGGCAGTCCCTCCGGCACGGCGGCCACGGCGAGGCTCAGGCTGCGGAGCAGCACCTCCCCCAGCAGCCCCTCGCGCGACAGACCCGCGAAGCCACCGCCACGCCACAGCTCGACGGCGAAGATCAGCCCCACCACGGCGAGGCAGACGACGACGAGCAGCCGCCCCAATTCCGCGAGCCGGCGCTCGAGCGTCGTCGGCTCGGGCGTCACGCGCTCGAGCAACCCCGCGATCCGGCCGAGTTCGGTCCGCATCCCCGTCTCGACGACGACCGCGGCGCCCCGGCCGGCGGCCACGACCGTGCCGGCGTGAACCATCGACCGCCGGTCACCGAGCGGCGTCGCGGCCGGCAGGCTCTCGGCTGGCCCCTTCTCCACCGCGGCGCTCTCCCCCGTCAGCGCCGCCTCCTGGACGAGGAGCCCGTAGGCCTCGAGCAGCCGGGCATCGGCCGGCACCCGGTCGCCGGCCTCGAGCAGAATCCTGTCGCCGGGCACGAGGTGCCGGGCAGGAACGGTCTGCGGACTCCCCCCGCGCACGGCCCGCGCCAGGGGCGCGGCCATTCGCTCCAGTGCCGCCAGCGCCCGATACGCCCGCTCCTCCTGGAGGAAGCCGATCAGCGCATTGACGAGCACGATGGCCACGATCGCGGCGGTGTCGGCCCAGTCGCCGAGCGCCGCCGAGAGCCCCGCGGCCACCAGCAGGATGCCGATGACGAGCTCGCGAAACTGCCGCAGGAACGTCCGCCACCAGGGCCGCCGCGCCGGTTCATGCAGGGCGTTCTCGCCGTGCTCGGCCAGCCTCCGCTCCGCCTCCGCCTCGTCGAGGCCGAGCCGCGGATCGCACCCCAGCCGGACCGCGACCTCGGTCGGCGTGAGGGCGTGCCAGGGCGTGTGCGCGGGCTCCATGACCGCCCCCTCAGGGACGCCTGTGCCGCAGCACCACCAGCGGGTCCGCATCCTCGCGCACGCTCCGGTAGCTCATCGGCTTGGCGAGGATCATGCCGGCCACGAATCCGGCGATGTGGGCCGAGTAGGCGACGCCGCCGCCGGTGCCTCCCTGATCGAAGAAGCTGCTGACGATCTGGAACAGGAACCAGATGCCGACGGCCACGTAGCCCGGCACGTCGACCATCATCCGCAGCAGGATCACGCTCACGCGGCGCTGCGGGTGGAGCACGAGGTACGCCCCGAGCACGCCCGAGATCGCCCCCGAGGCGCCGAGGCAGGGCGTCAGCGCCGCCTCACCGCTGCGGTTCAAGACCACGAACGTCAGCGAGGCGATGACGCCCGTGGCGATGTAGAAGAGCAGGTACTTGAAGTGCCCCATGTCGTCCTCGATGTTGTCGCCGAAGATCCACAGGAACCACATGTTGCCGGCGAGGTGCATGAGGCTGCCGTGCATGAAGATGGCGGTCAGCAGCGTCAGCCAGGGAGGAATCGGCGTCGGCTCCAGGCCGGGCACCGCAACGCGGAAATCCCCCTGCGGCGTGTGCACCGTGCGCTCCTCCGGCTCGGTGACGACGTCGCGGCCGGAGAGGATCTCGGCGGGCACCTGCACGTAGGCCATCGTGAACTTCTCGTTGCTCCCCATCCCCTGGAGGACGACGAACACGAAAATGTTGGCCGCAAGGAGCGCGATCGTGACGAACGGGAACGTGCGACGGTCGGAGTTGTCGTCGCCGACGGGAAAGACCATGCGGAACCTCGGAGGTGGGTGGGCGGTTGAAACCGCTCAGCGGGTGAAGCGATGGACCATCGTATGCCGGTAGGTGCTTCCCGGGTCGAGCCGGGCAGACGGCCAGTCGGGATGGTGGACGCAGTCTGGATAGGCCTGCGTCTCCAGGCACAGGGCGGCATTGGGACCGTAGACGGCCCCGGCCTTGCCGGTCAGCGTGCCGTCGAGGAAGTTCCCCATGTAGACCTGGATGCCGGGCTGGTCGGTGAGCACCTCGAGCGTGCGGCCGCTGGCCGGGTCGCGGAGCGTGGCGGCGGACCGCAGTTTGCCGTCGGGTTTCCAATCGCGAACCAGAAAGTTGTGGTCCACGCCGCGGGGCGTGCCCGGCTTCGCGTCGGGGGGCACCCGTTCGATGGCCCGGCCCACCGAGGCCCACGGCTTCCGCTCGGGGCGGAAGTCGAAGGGGGTGTTTTCCACGGGGGCGAATTCCCCGGTGGGAATGCTGCCTGCATCGACCGGCATGTAGCGGTCGGCGGCGACGGCCAGCTCGTGGCCGGCCACCGACCCGGAGCCCTGGCCGGCGAGGTTCCAATAGGAGTGGTGGGCGAGGTTGCAGACGGTCGGCTTGTCGGTGGTCGCCGCCATCTCCACGATCAGTTCGCCGGCGGGGGTGAGCGTGTAGGTGACCGTGGCGGTGAGCCGGCCCGGATAGCCCTCGTCGCCGTCGGGGGACACCACCGTGAACTCGACCGCCGGGCCGCGGTCGGTGCGGCACGGCGTCCCCTTCCAGAGCAGCTTGTCGAAGCCGACGGTGCCGCCGTGGAGGTGGTGGCCGTTGTTGTTGGTGACGAGCGTGTAAGCCGTGCCGTCGAGCTCGAACCGGCCGTTGGCGATCCGGTTGGCGAACCGGCCGCAGATCGCGCCAAAGTACGGATGCCCGCCCAGGTAGCCGGCCAGCGTGTCGAAGCCGAGCACCACGTCCACCGGCTTGGCTCCTGCCGCGCCGTCCCGCGGGGGCACGAGAAAGCTGGTGACGATCGCGCCGTAGTCGGTGATCGTCGTCTTCCAGCCCCCCGGCACCTCGAGCGTGTAGAGCTGCGCCTGGCGGCCGTCGGGCAGCGTGCCGAACGGCGCCACGGTCGGTTCCCCGGCCATCCTCGTCTCCTTGTCGGCCGCGGCCGCTCGGCCGCAGACCACGGCTGCGACCAGCACCAGCGCGAGCCCGTTCCAGGCCTTGCTCATCGCTTTGCTCATCGTGTCTGCTCCCCCTGCCATCACGCCCGCGTGGTGGTCATCCCTGTGTCGGCTTGGCGCTGACGCGGGGCTTCGCCGGCGCCGACTCGGCCTCCGCCTGCTTGAGATCGATCCAGCCGTCCACGCTCCACGGCCCGCCGCCGAAGGCCATCAGCGACAACAGCCCGCCACCGATGGCGACGTTCTTCATGAATTGGATCGTCTGCAGCTGCCGTGGGCCGGGGTCGGAGATGGTCCAGAAATCATGGAAGTAGTAGGTGGCCGCCGCCAGAAAGACGAAGAGAAAGATCGCTCCGAACCTCGTCCAGGCGCCGAGGGCGACCGACAGGCTGCCGATGAGCAGCAGTCCGATCGCGCCAAAAAGGGCGAACTTCGGGTTCGGCACGCCCTCCGCGGCCATGTAGTCGGCCGTCGCCTGGAAGTTTGGGATCTTGCTGAAGACCGTGCTCATGAAAAAGATGAGTACGATCATCAGCCTGCCGAGGAGCGACACGAGCCCCTGCACCACCGCCGCGAACTGTTCCATGCCGTCCCTTTCCACCCGCTTGTCGCCGGAACTACGGACTCCGAGATCGTCGCGGATCGGCCGCCCCCAGGGCAAGCCCAGCCCGTTTGGGGAAAGACCGGGTGAACCGGGGCACGGCCGGGCATGCCGCTGGTTGCGAACCGGTTCAGGACCGGGCTATCCTCCAGGAATAGCTGCAAGAGCTGCAACCACCCAACGAACGGAAAAGGAAACACCATGCCGCGTCTGCAGCCGCCCCGAGCGGGGAGCGAATCGTCACATGCACGCTGGGGCTGGCTCGCTGTCGTCGCCGCGATGGCTGCGGCCGCGGTCGCGACCACGGCCCTCCCACCATCGGCCGCCCCTCCGGCGGCCGACGCTCCGGCAGTCGAGCCCGACAAGGTCGGGGTCTTCATGCGGGCCAAGCTCGGCCACGGCCAGAAGGTGCTCGAGGGGCTGACGGTCGAGGACTACGACCTGATCGAGAAGGGGGCCCACGACCTGGCGCTCGCCAGCCAGGATTCGAGCTGGCAGGTGCTGCAGACGGAGGACTACGCCCGGCAGAGCGACGAATTCCGCCGGTCCTGCAACGCGCTCCGCGCGGCCGCCAAGGCCCGCAACCTCGACGGCGCGGCGCTGGCCTGGATGGAGGTGACGATGAAGTGCATCCAGTGCCACAAGTACGTCCGCGACACCCGCCGCGAGCCGTGACGGTGTGGCCGGCGCCGATCTCCCCCGTACCCTGCTCGTCATCGCGCCGGGCCGGGCAACCCCTGGCGTTGACTAGGCCGGGCCTAGAGTGACGAGGCCACGGAGGGCTCGTCACGCGTGATGCAATGCAAGCCGCCGCGGCCCCTGACGATCGCCGTGCAGTCCACCGGCTCGATCCGCCGGCCGGGAAAGCAGGCGGCGAGCGTCGCCAGCGCCGCGTCGTCGGTCCGGGCCCCGAACACCGGCACGCCCACGAAGCCGTTGCCGACGTAAAAGTTCAGGTGACTCGCCGGCAGCTGTGTCCCCGCGAACGCATACCGCGGCGGGATGTCGATCGGGATCACCTCCAGCCGCCGGCCCCGGGCGTCGACGTGTCCGCGCAGCAGGTCGAGATTGGCCGCGAGCGCCGCATGGTTCGGATCGAGCGGGTCGGGCTGCCGCGCCGCCACGACGCGGCCCGGGGCCACGAACCGGGCGAGCTGGTCGATGTGGCCGTCGGTGTCGTCGCCTGACAGATCGCCGCCGACCCACAGCACCCGCTCGACGGCGAGAAAGTCACGCAGGATCCGCTCCGTGCCGTCCCGGTCGAGTCCGGGGTTGCGCCGCGGATCGACGACGCACCGCTCGTTCGCCAGCAGCGTGCCGTCGCCGTCGGTCTCGATCGCTCCCCCTTCGAGCACGATGCCGGGGGAAAAAGTCCGCAGGCCGAGTCGCGCCGCGATCGTGCCGGCGACACGGGCGTCGTCGTCCCACGGCGGATACTTGCCCCCCCAGGCATTCCACTCCCAGGCCACCGCCGCGATGCCGCCGGCGGCGCCGGTCGGCGCCCGTCCCGCGTCCCGGTCGCGCGGCAGGAGAAACACCGGACCCGTGTCGCGGATCCAGGAGTCGTTGGTGGGGATGTCCACGAACGTGACGTTGGCGACCGGGGCGAGGAATTTTTGCGCCTCGTCGAGCGCCGGCCCGCTCCCCACGATCCGCACCGGCTCGTGGGCGGCGATCTGCATGGCGACGCGGGCGTAGGCCGCGGGGATGGCCGCGAAGTCGCCGAGCCAAGTGGCCCGCCGGTGCGGCCAGGCGAGCCAGGTGGCTGCGTGCGGCTCCCACTCGGCGGGGAGCCGGTAGCCGAGTGCGGCCGGCCGCGGCGCGACGGATGGTGGGCGGTCGGCCGGCATGCCCTCACCCTCCCCAGCGGTCGAGCAGTTTTCCGTAGGCGTCGATCCGCCGGTCGCGGAAAAATGGCCAGCGGGTCCGCGACCACTCGATGCGGTCGAGGTCGCACTCGCAGACGAGCGTCTCGGGGGCGTCGTGCGAGGCCTTGACGAGGCATTGGCCGTTCGGGGCGTAGACGATGCTCGCGCCCCAGAACCTCAAGCTGCCCTCGCGGCCGGTGCGGTTGACAGCCACCACGAACACGCCGTTGGCGATGGCGTGGCTCCTGAGCATCGTGTCCCACGACTCATACTGCTCGCGGTGCAGCGACTCCTCGCCGTCGAGCCAGCCGATCGCCGTGGGGTAGAAGAGCGCCTGGGCGCCGGCCAGGGCCGTGAGCCGCGCCGCCTCGGGGTACCATTGGTCCCAGCAGACGAGCGGCCCGACGGCGAGCCGGCTCGTGGGGATGCTCATGAAGCCCGTATCGCCGGGGGCGAAGTAGAACTTCTCGTAGTAGTGCGGGTCGTCGGGGATGTGCATCTTGCGATACACGCCCGCCGTCGAGCCGTCGGCGTCGAGGACCACGGCCGTGTTGTGGAACAGCCCCGCCGTGCGCCGCTCGAACGCGCTCCCCACGAGCACCACGCCGTGCTGCTTCGCGGCGGCGGCCAGCCGCTCCGTCAGCGGCCCGGGCACCGTCTCCGCCTCGGCAAACTTCCCATGATCCTCGCTCTGGCAGGGATACTCGCCGGCGAACAGTTCCTGGAGGCAGACGACCTCGGCGCCGCCGGCCGCCGCGTCGGCGATCCCCGCGATCGCCTGCGCGACGTTCGCCTCCCGGTCGCCGCCGCAGGCCGACTGCACGATGCCAATCCGCACCACTCGTTTCATCCCCGTATCGTACGGAAAAGGTGCCAGCCACCAAATCTGGGTAATCTGGAGGCTGACTCAGCCGGCCCAGGCGGCCCGCTCGGCGACGCCGGGCCGTCCCCGCCGTCGCAGCGTCGCGCCCAAGTCGAGATTGGCGGCGATCTGCTGCACCCATGCGTCGTCCCCGAATGGCCTGCCGCGCATCGCACACGTTCGCAGACCCTGGAGTTCTCCCTCGGTCTGCGGCCCGTTGACCCATTCGATCCACTGCTCGCCATGCCGCTGCGCCGGCGGCGGAACCGGCCACGCGGCGAGCGGAATCGGGTCACTCAACGACGCTTGCCCCAGGCTCGACCACGGCCAGTCTTCGGCCCGGGCGACGAGATTGGCTCGCAGCGGATTCCGCTCCACATAACGCATGACGGTCTGAAAATACGCATCGGTCTGGACAGGAAATGACTTGTATCGTCCCTGGTACAGGTGCCCCTCGCCGATTTCCTGGTGCGCCTTCTTCCAACGCTTCACGTGCATATTCGAGACGTGCTGGACGAACGCCGGCAAATCGCCGTCACGCTCGGGCCACAGCACCATGTGCCAGTGATTCGGCATCACACAGTACCCGCAGATCCGCATCGGGCGGGTCCGCAGGGCCTCCGCCACGATGTCCACGAATGCCGTGTAGTCGCCCGCCGACTCAAAAATGGTCCGTCGCCCCACCGCGCGGTTCAGCACGTGGAACGGTAATCCTCCGGGGGCGACTCGACGCGGGCGTGGCATGAACTCATGTATAGTTCCTTGCCCGCAACGGGTCAAATTACCCAGATTTGGTGGCTGGCACCTTTTCTAGCCCGCCACCGCCTCCTCGAGCCGGGCCGCCGGCACGGGGTACTGCTCGGCGAGCTCCGCCACCTCGCGGCGGGTCGTCTCGACCACGTCCGCATCGCCCGGGCTCTTGAGCGCCCGGAGGATCCACGTGGCGATCCGCCGCATCTCGTCGGCGCCCATGCCGCGGGTCGTCAGCGCCGGCGTTCCCAGACGGATGCCGGAGGGATCCATCGGCTTCCGCTCGTCGTAGGGGATCATGTTCTTGTTGCAGGTGATGCCGCAGCGGTCGAGCGTCTCCTCGGCGAGCCTGCCGCCGATGCCCAGCGGCGTGACGTCGACGAGCATCAGGTGGTTGTCGGTGCCGCCACTGACCAGCCGCACGCCGCCGGCGGCGAGCGCCTCGGCGAGCGCCTTGGCGTTGGCGATCACGTGCCTGCCGTACGCCTTGAACTCGGGCCGCAGTGCCTCGGCGAAGGCCACGGCCTTGCCCGCGATGACGTGCATCAGCGGGCCGCCCTGCTGGCCGGGAAACACGGAGCGGTCGAGCATCTTCGCGTCGGCCGCCCGGCACATGGCGATCCCGCCGCGCGGGCCGCGGAGCGTCTTGTGGGTCGTGCTCGTGACGAAGTCGGCGACCGGCACGGGGTTGTCGTGCAGGCCGGCGGCGACCAGCCCCGCGTAGTGGGCCATGTCCACCATCAGCTTGGCGCCGACCTCGCGGGCGATCTCGGCGAACGTCCCATGGGGAATCTCGCGCGGATAGGCGCTCGCGCCGGCCACGATCAGCTTCGGCTTGTGCTCCCGGGCCAGCCGGGCGATCTGGTCGAAGTCGAGCCGGTGATCCTCGCGACGGACCCCGTAGTGGACGAACTTGTAGAGCACGCCCGAGGCGTTGAGCTTCATGCCGTGCGTGAGGTGGCCGCCGTGGGCGAGATCGAAGGCGAGCACGGTGTCGCCCGGGACGATGGCCGTCATGTAGACGGCCGCGTTGGCCTGGCTGCCCGAGTGCGGCTGGACGTTGACGTGCTCGGCGCCGAACAGCGCCTTGAGCCGCTCGCGGGCCATGTCCTCGACCTTGTCCACGAACTCGCAGCCGCCGTAGTAGCGGTGGCCGGGATAGCCCTCGGCGTACTTGTTGGTGAGCACGCTGCCCACGGCCTGCATGACGGCCGGGCTGGTGAAGTTCTCGCTGGCGATCATCTCCAGGCCGTCCTGCTGCCGCACCTGCTCGGCGGCGATGGCCGACCACACTTCCGGATCCTCCGCGGCGACGAAATTCACGCTGTTCCTCCTTCGTGAGTCGATCGAACTACCCTCGATTCTGGACGCCGCCGGGGCCGCGGTCAACGAATCACCGGCAAACGCGGGCCCTGCGGCCGAGCGACGCCGTGCGGCCGCAGCCCGGCCCGGCACGCTCACAACCCGACCAGCGGCTCGGGCATGAAGGTTACGATCGGGATCAGGAACGAGCACCAGCCGAGGAACGTGCGGACCGGACCGGGAGAGCGGTCCTCGTCGCGGACCGGCGGGTGATCGACGCCGATGAGCGTCACCACGACGAGCATCGCCACCCAGTTGTACTGGCCGCGGACGATCACCAGGGCCATCGCCGCCAGCAGCGTCGCCCGCGCCAGCCAGTTGCCGCGCCGGCCGAGAACGGCGTGGGCGACGTGGCCGCCGTCGAGCTGGCTGATGGGGATCATGTTCAGGCCGGTGACCAGCAGGCCGACCCAGCCGGCCATGAACAGGGCGTTGGGCGCGATCGTCTCGCCGGCCGGCAGGTCGGGCCGCACGAGCCCGAGCAGCCACTGCGCCACGAGCGGCAGGGCGAACGGGTTGTCGCTGGCGCGGTCCGCATGCCACATGCCGAGGGCCAGCAGCGGCAGCGCCACGACGAGCCCCGCCACCGGCCCGGCGAGGGCGATGTCGAAGAGCTGACGCCGATTGGCCCGCGAGCCCTCCATGCCGATCACGGCGCCGAGCGTGCCGGTGAGCAGGACGGGCATGGGAATGAAGTAGGGGAGCGTCGCCGGAATGCCGTGGAACCGCGCGGCGACGACGTGCCCGGCCTCGTGTGCGCCGAGCACCGTCATCACCGCGGCCATGTAGGCCAGGCCGCGCCGCCAGTGCAGGCCGATCGACGCGCCGATCGCGTCGTCGATCCCGAGCAGCATCGGCTGCCAGCCGACCGCCCCCGCGGCGAATGTGGTCGCCGCCGTGAGCACGAGCAGCAGGCACTGCAGCCGGACGCCGGGCGAATGCCGGGGCCGCGCCGCGGCCCCGGCGGGAATGGGCTCGTGGAAAGCGTGGGGCATGGTCATGCGGCGGCGGCTGGCAGCATACCAATCCTTCCGCTCTCGATGTTCGCCGGCAGGCGGATGTGTTACGATTTTCCCGCTCGGCGGACGCGGTCGCTCGCGTTGCCTGTCCGACGGCCCCGCCCCTTCCCCATCCGCAGAGGATCGTTCGATGTCCGTCCGCCCCCTGGCCTGTTTTGCCGTCGTCGCCGTCAGCCTGACGTTCGCCAGCGGCCTTGTGTCAGCTCCGCCGGCCCGCGCCGCCGACGAGCCTGTCGTGCTCGCCGTCGCCGCCTGCGACCCCTACGCCGATCTGAAGAAGCAGGTCCGCTGGGTGGGGGGACTCGTCGATCAGCCCGGCCTCGACGCCCTCGTCGAGACGCCGCTCATGATGGCGACGCAGTTCAAGGGTCTCGCCGGCCTCGACGTCGGCCGTCCGGCCGGCGTGGTCGTCACGGCGGAGGGCCCCGCCGCCGCTCCGGTGGTGCGCGGTTTCGTGCCGGTGAAGGATCTGAAAAAACTCGTTGAATCGCTCGCACCGGTCCTCGGCGATGTCGAGGAGCGGGACGGCGTGATGACGTTCATGCCCAATGGCATGCCGCCGCTGCAGATCGTCGAGAAGGAGGGCTGGGCGATCGTCTCGCTGCAGGGGATGCCCGCCGCGCCGGCCGGACTCGAACAACAACTCGATCCCGTCGTGAAGATGTTCTCGGTCGGCGCGAAGCTGTTTCCAGCGCGGTTGCCCGAGCAACTGCAGGCCCAACTCCAGGCCGTGCTCGGACAGGCCGCGGCCATGCAGGGGCAGAACGTGGACGCGGAAGCCCTGACCCGCCAGATCGCCGCCCTGGAGACGCTGATGCTGGGGCTGACGCTCGACATCGAGAAGGCACGGGCGTTCGTCGAGCTGCGGCAGTCGATGACGGCCGGCTCGGCCGAAGGCAAGCTCTTTGACGACATGGCCCAGGCCACGCTCACGGCGCCGACTGCCGCCACCGCCGACGGCAATCCGGCGGCCATATCGGGCCACGCCGCCGTCGCGATTCCTGAGTCGCTGCGGAAGGATGCAGCGGCGGCGCTCGAGCTGCCCGCCGCCGACCCGGTCGGCACCGCGCTGGTCGCCGTGCTGCGCCAGATCGTGCCGTCGATGCTCGACGCCGGCGCTATCGACGCCTCGCTGACGGTCGACACCGCGGCGGCCAATCCCGAAGCCGGCCAGCCGGTTCCGGCCGTGACGGCCTGCATGAAGCTCAAGGACGGCCGGGCGGTCGAAGCCGCCGTGAAGAAGGCCCTCGGCGCGGCGGACGCCCTGCCCGCGGGCGTGAGCGTCAGGTTCGACACCGGCAAGGCGGGCGCCGCCACGCTCCACACCGTGGAGGTCGATCTGAGTGCGGACCGCGCGCTGTCGGAGATGCTGGGCAAGAACCTCGGGATCACGCTCGGCATGACCCCCGATCGCGCCATCGTGGCGCTGGGTGGCGGAGCCGAGAAGCGAATCGCGGCGCTCACCGACGCAGCGCCGCCAGGCGAGACCGCCAAGCCGTTCGGCGGGCTCGACGTGTCGCTGGTGCCGCTGCTCCGTTATTCCGCGGCGCTGCCCACGGCAGCGGGCAACCCGGCAGCGCTGGAGGCGCTCAACGCCGCACTCGACAAGGCCGCCACGCTGCCATCGTCGGCCCTGCAATTGCTCGTCCGGCCGCTCGAACGCGGCATGGCCCTGCGGCTCTCGGCCGACGCGGGGGCGATCAGGCTTCTCAAGGACGTGTTCACGATGCAGGCCGTGAGCCCGGCACCGGTCCAGCCCGGCCTCGGCCGCCGGCCGCCGAAGCCGAACGCCATCCCTCTGCCCGACCTCGCCCCCTGAGGCCATGACCACAGACACCCCCCGCCCCCCGATCCGCCGCGACATAGCCGGCGCCTCCGTCGCCGACATGGCCCGCGAGTTCGGCACGCCGCTGTACGTCTACGACGCCGAGACGATCCGGCGCCGCTGCCGCGACCTCGGCGCCTGGGACACGATCCGCTTCGCCCAGAAGGCCTGCTCCAACCTCGCCATCCTGGCCCTGATGCGCCGCGAGGGTGTGCTCGTTGACGCGGTGAGCACGGGGGAGATCCACCGCGCCCTCGTCGCCGGCTACGCGCCGCACGCCGCCCCCGGCGCCGCCACGGCCGCCGATCTCCCCCCCGCCCATCCGATCGTTTACACGGCGGACATCTTCGACCGTGAATCCATCGACGCCGTCGCCCGGCACGGGATCCACGTCAACTGCGGCTCGGCCGACATGATCGAGCAACTCGCGGAGCGGGTGCCCGGCGCGAGCATCACGCTCCGCGTCAATCCGGGGTTCGGCCACGGCCACAGCCAGAAGACGAACACCGGCGGCGAGGGCTCGAAGCACGGCATCTGGCATGCCGACATCCCCGACGTGCTGCGCCGGGCGGAGTGGGCGGGGCTTTCCGTCACCGGGCTGCACATGCACATCGGCAGCGGCACCGATCTGGCCCACCTCGCCGAAGTGGCCGGCGCGCTCGACCGCGTCGCCCGCGAGATCGGCCGGTCGCTGACGACCATCTCGGCCGGCGGCGGCCTGCCGGTGCCCTATCGGCCGGGCGAGGTGCATGCCGACTTGTCGGGCTACTTCACGCTCTGGGACGGCACCCGCCGGAAGCTCGAGGACGCCTTCGGCCACCGCATCCGCCTGGAGATCGAGCCTGGCCGCTACCTGACCGCCGAGAGCGGCTTCGTGGTCACCGAGATCCGGGCCGTGAAGAATCAGGGGAGCCGGAAGTACGTGCTCGTGGACGCGGGCTTCAACACGCTCGCTCGTCCCGTGCTCTACGGCTCCTACCATCCGATGAGTCTCTGCCCCCGGGACGGGGCCGCGGCCGACACCGAGGAGGTGGCCGTGGGGGGGCCGCTCTGCGAGTCGGGCGACATCTTCACGCAGACCGACGGCGGCTTCGTCGCCACCCGCAGCCTGCCGGCGGCCCAGGTCGGCGACCTGCTCGTGATCGAGATCGCCGGCGCCTACGGCTTCGTGATGGCGAGCAACTACAACTCCAAGCCGCTGCCCGCCGAGGTGCTCGTCGACGGCGGCGGCCCGCGGCTCATCCGCGCCCGGCAGACCCCCGAGGACCTCGTCCGCGGCGAGCGGCTGTAGGGGGCTGCGCGGCGTCTGCCCGCGGAGACCGGACGGTTTTTCTGGGGAAATTTTGCACTATCCCCGCCGGCGGCCGTCGTCGATCATCCCGGCCATGCTCATCTCCCACAGCCACCACTTCGCTTTCGTCCACGTGCCGAAGACCGGCGGGTCGAGCATCTTCTCGGCGCTCGCGCCATACGGCGATCATCCCGACGGCTACTGGGCCAATCGCGGCCTCGCGCTGGTCGGCATCCACGTCAATCACTACGCGCCGTGGCGGCTGCGGAAGTTTCGCACCCACACGCCGGCCGACACGCTGCGCCGTCACCTGCCCGCCGGCGTGTTCGATGACCTGTTCACGTTCGCCTTCGTCCGCAACCCGTGGGACCTGCTGGTCTCGTACTACCATTTTCTCGTCGCCCGGCAGGAGCGCATGACGCACTTCAATCATCGCCGCCGGCTCATCGGCCGGCTGCCCGACTTCGAGTCGTACGTCCGCTACGAGATCCGGCGCGGCAAGATCTCCCAGACGCGGATGGTGGCCGACCGGCGCGGCCGCGTCCTCGTCACGTTCCTCGGCCGCTACGAGTCGCTGGGAACGGACTTCGCCCACGTCTGCCGCCGGCTCGACGTGGTCGCCCCGCTGGGACGGAGCAATCGGAGTTCCCGCGGCGACTACCGCGACTATTACGCGCCCCGCCTGGCCGCCCTCGTCCGCGATCACTTCGCCGAGGACGTGGAACGCTTCGGCTACGCCTTCGAAGAGGCCGCCCCCCTGCGCCGGGCCGCCTGACGGAGCTGGACCGCGGGTTTTGACGGACGCGGCAGCGCGGCTACGATACCACTGAGTTCTTCATTCCTCCCCGAGCAGACACCCCAACCATGGCCAAGGCCGGACCCCGCAAGAAGCTGCCCAAGGAACTGGCGGTCATCAACGCCGACAACTGCACAGGCTGCGAGAGTTGCCTGGAGGTCTGCCCGGTGGACTGCATCGTGAAGGTGCAGCAGTACGACAAGTTCCACAACCTGCAGAGCTGGTGCGAGATCGACATCGAGCGCTGCGTGGGCTGCGAGGTCTGCGTCCACATTCCGGGGAAGAAGTCGAACCCCTACGACCTCAAGGTCTGCCCGTGGGATGCGATCGAGATGGTGCCCACGGAGGAGGTGGCCGAGGTCGTCGCCCAGATCGGCGGCCCGCCGGAGTACGTGGAGAAGAATTGGGACCGGCTCGTGAACACGGCCCAGCATCTGGCAGAGCTGAAGGCAGCAGCGGGCTAGAGCCCGCTGCGCGGCCTGCAATGCCCTTCGTGGCCATTGCAGGCCAGATCGGTCGCCAGCAACGCCGAGGGTTGCAGCGACCGCAAGCCGTCGCATCCCGCGACGGGCAGCAGCGGGCTAGAGCCCGCTGCGCGGCATGTAATGCCCTCCATGGCTTGAACGGCTCACACTTGAGACTCGCGCTCGAAACGAGACTTGTGGAATAGAAGACGGGGCGGGGCTGCCCGTGCCCCAGGAGCCGGCTTGAGCGGCCCAGCGCAGCCAGGATGGCGGAGCGCAGGCCGGTCTGAGTGAACGGATGCCACGAAGGCATCCGTGAACGCCCGGCGATGGGGCATGGGCAGCCCCGCCCAGCATCCCGCACAAGGCTCAAGTGTGAGCCGTACGACAGAGGCGTTGGGCGTTTCGGCAGGGGCTGCCCGTGCCCCAGGAGCCGGCTTGAGCGGCCCAGCGCAGCCAGGATGGCGGAGCGCAGGCCGGTCTGAGTGAACGGATGCCACGAAGGCATCCGTGACCGCCCGGCGACGGGGCATGGGCAGCCCCTGCCGCGGCGAGCGAGGCGCAGCGAACCGCCTCAGGCGATCTTCTCGAGCCTCGTCACGCGGCCCGGCTCGACCCATTCCGCCACGAAGATGTCCCCCGCCGGAGAGAAGCAGGCGTCGTGCGGGTGAACGAACTCGCCGTCCCGCCACTGGTCGGGCTTCGTCCGCAGGTCCTTGATCGCGTCGAGCCGCTCCGGCGCCCGACCGAGCCGGGCGACGACCGTGTTCTTGTCGTCGAGCAGCGTCACGCAGGCTTTCAATTCGGGCACGAGCATCAGGCCGCCGTGCGTATCGATGTTGGCCGGCAGGCCGAAGCCGGGGATCGTCTCCTTGTAGGTGCCGTCGAGGGCGAGGACCTGCAGCGTGCCGTGCGCCCGGTCGGTGACCACGATCGCCGGGTCACGCCCCGGCCGGCGGTCGATCCACAGGCCGTGGGGCGTGTTGAAGGTGCCCTTGCCCGGTCCGACGCCGCCGAAGCTCCCCAGCCACTTCGCCTCCTTGTCGTAACGATGGATGCGATACGTGCCGTAGCCGTCGGCCAGCAGAAAACCGCCGTCGTCGAGGAAGGCGACGTTCGTGGGCAGGAATCCCGTGCGGCTCCAGTTGCGCGTCGTTGAAACGTCCTCGTCGGCCGCGTATCCGCCCGCCTCCATCGGCGCCTTGCGAAACCAGACGATCTCCCCGTCGAGACTCAGCTTGGCGAACGCCTTCACCTGCTGGTAGCCGCAGACGTAGAGGTATTCCCCGTCGGCTTCCTTCCGAACCTCGATGCCGTGGCCGCCCCCCTGAAACTGCGCCCCGAAGGCCCGCACGAACGCCCCCTGCGGATCGAACACGAAGATCGCCGGATGGTCCTTGCGGTCCCTGCGCCCCTCGTGGATCACGTACAGGTTGCCGGCCGCGTCGAGCGCCACGCCATGCGTCGTCTGCCAGCTGAACCGGTCCGGAAGCTGCGGAAAGTGGTGGTGCACGCGATACGTGTGGCTCCCCGCGCCGACGATCGTCTCCGTGCCGAGCCGACGGGCCCGGGCCGACGCGGGGGCCGCGAGGGTGGCGATGGAGGCCGTGGCGGCGGCGACGAAGCCGCGCCGGGCGAGCCGGGGATGGGATTGCGACGCCGACGACATGAAAACCTCTTCGGGACCAGCGCCCGCTCAGCCGGCCACGGAGGCCAGGCTCCGGGCGTCGGCGAGCAGTGCGTCGACATCGGCATCCGTGGTCGCCCACGAGCACATGAACCGGCAGCCCCCGGAGCCGATGAAGTCGTAGAACATCCAGCCGCGCTGCCGCAGCCCGGCGGCGAGCGGCGAAGACAGACTGGCGAAGACCGCGTTGGCGTCCCGCTGGCCGAGCACCTCGATGCCCGGGACCTGTCGCAGGCCGCGTTCCAGCCGTGCGGCCGCGGCGTTGGCCCGCTGCGCGTTGGCAAGCCAGCCGCCTCCCTCGAGAAGGCCGACCCAGGCCGCCGTGATGAACCGCATTTTGGAGGCCAGCTGGCCCGCCTGCTTGCAGCGGTAGGCGAACTCCGCGGCGAGTTCGGGGCGGAAGAAGATGACCGCCTCACCGAGTCCCATGCCGTTCTTCGTGCCCCCGAGACAGAGCACGTCCACGCCCGCCTCCCAGGTGATCCGGCGCGGGGCGACATCGAGCGCCGCGACGGCGTTCGCGAACCGGGCACCGTCCATGTGGAGCCGGAGCCCGTGCCGCCGGCAGGTGTCGTGGATCGCGGCCAGTTCGTCGAGCGTGTAGACGGTCGAGAGCTCCGTGGCCTGCGTCACGCTCACGACCCGCGGCTTGGGGTAGTGGATGTCGCGCCGCCGCTCGACCGCGTGCGTGATGCCCTCCGGCGTGAGCTTCCCGCGATCTCCCGGCAGGAGCAGGAGCTTCGTGCCGTTGGAGAAGAACTCCGGCGCCCCGCACTCGTCGGTCTCGACGTGGGCCAGCTCGTGGCACAGAATGGCGTGATACGACTGGCAGATCGCGGCGATCGCCAGCGAGTTCGCCGCCGTCCCGTTGAAGACGAAAAACACCTCCGCCGTCGGGCATTCGAAGACGTCGCGGATCAGGTCGCAGGCCCGGGACGTCCACCGGTCGTTGCCGTAACTCGCCAGGCTGCCGGCATTCGCCTCCGCGATCGCCTGCCAGGCTTCCGGGCAGATGCCGGCCGTGTTGTCGCTGGCGAACTGGCAGCCTGGAACGACGCCGGTCCGAGGATCGCCGGCAATGGGTGTGGGCATGGGTGCGTACTCGCGATGGACTCGAGACTCACGATAGCAGATGCCCGCCTGCCCCAGGGTCGCGGGGGAGAATGCCGGGCATTTGACGGCCCCCGCGCCGTGCCATACAAACTCGATATCCAGAACGCATGTACAGTCTTCCTCTCCCGTCTTCCCCGCTTCCATGACCACGCCCAGCGCCATCGATGCCGACCTGCTCGCCCGTGTCCGTCTCGCCTGCGTGCCCGGCGTCGGTCCGCGGCTGCGCCAGCTGCTGCTGGAGCGATTCGGCTCCCACAGGGGCGTGTTCGCGGCTGCGGCCGGCGACATCGCGGCCATCCCGCGCATCGGCCCGAAGACCGCCGCCGCGATCGTCGATCCAGCCCTGGAGCGGACGGCCGGCGCGGTGATCGAGCTCTGCGGCCGCCGGGGCGTGGCGATCCTCGCCGTAGGGGAGGAGGACTACCCGCCGCTCGTGTCGCGGATCGACGATCCGCCCGGCATCCTCTTCGTACGCGGCACGATCGAGCGCTGCGACAGCCTCGCCGTGGCGATCGTCGGCGCCCGGCATGCGACCGCCTACGGCCGCAAGGTCGCCTGGCAGTTGGCCGGCGGCTTGGCGCGTGCCGGCTACACGGTGGTCAGCGGGCTGGCCCGTGGCATCGATGCCGCCGCCCACCGGGGCGCCCTCGACGCCGGCGGCCGTACGCTGGCGGTCCTCGGCAACGGCGTGCTCCGCGTCTACCCGCCCGAGCATGCCGATCTGGCCACCGAGGTCGCGGCCCGCGGCGCGGTGATCAGCGAGGCCGTGCCGCTGGCGGAACCGACTCCCGGCTGCTTTCCCCAGCGCAACCGGTTGATTTCAGGGCTGTCGTTGGGAACCGTCGTCGTCGAGGCGTCGTCCCGGTCCGGCGCCCTGATCACCGCCCGCACGGCCGGCGAGCAGGGGCGCGAAGTGTTCGCCGTGCCGGGGCCGATCGACTCGCGCATGTCGCGGGGCTGTCACGACCTGATCCGTGACGGGGCCCGGCTGGTCCAGAGCGTGGACGACGTGCTCGAGGAACTGGGGCCGCTGTTCGAGGCGACGGCGTCGCCCGCCGGCCGGACGATCCAGTCGCCCGCCGAGCTCCAGCTCGACGACGTGGAACGCCGGGTGCTCGATGCCTGCGATGCCATCCGCGCGGATGGTCCGGTGCCGATCGACGACGTCGTCGTCGCCTCCGGGCTGGCGGTGTCGCAGGTGATCGCCACGGTCGGCGTCCTGGAGATGCGGCGGATCATCCGCCGGCTGCCCGGCAACCAGGTGGAGCGCCGGTAACGGCACCTGCGGGGCTGGCAAAGCCGGCTAACCGCACCATCCGGTCGTCGCCGTCCTTGACACCGACAACGCCCCGCCCATGCCGACGCGCAGGAAAGGCTCGCTGACCGACCTATCCGTTCCGGTGCGGTCCGCGTACAATCGGCCCCATGGATACAGCGCTTTTTCATCGTGCCGAGGCGATTCGCGACCGACTCCTCCAGCTGCGAGACTCTCTTTGACTGGGAGGGGCGCAGGCAGTCCGCGGCCCGGCTCGAAGGGGCGATGACCGCGGCCGACTTCTGGAACAACTCCGACAAGGCCCAGGCCACGGTCGCGGAACTGAAGAGCGTCAATTCCATCCTCAAGCCGCTCGACGAGGCGCTGGCCGTGGGCCGCGACCTCGAGGCCCTCGAGGAACTGGCCCGCGAGGACCAGTCGCTGGAAGCGGAGCTCGCCGCCGAGTCGAACCGGCTGGAGAAGCTCGTCGACGCCCTCGAACTGGCGTCGCTCCTCTCGGGTCCCCACGACTCCTGTGACGCGCTGGTCTCGATCCACGCCCGCGACGGCGGCACCGACGCCAACGACTGGGCCGAGATGCTCCTGCGGATGTACTCGGCCTGGGCCTCGAAGCACGACTACGCCGTCGAACTGCTCGACCGGCAGGACGACGCCGTGGCGGGCATCCAGAGCGCCACCGTCGCCATCAGGGGGCCGTGGGCCTACGGCTACCTCAAGGGGGAGACCGGCATCCACCGGCTGGTGCGGATCAGCCCGTTCAATTCCGAGGGCAAGCGACAGACGAGCTTCTCCGCCGTCGACGTCGCGCCGGAGATAGCCGACGACGACACGGAGGTCGAGCTACGCGACGAGGACATCCGCGAGGACGTATTCCGCGCCAGTGGTGCCGGCGGCCAGCACGTCAACAAGACGTCGAGCGCGATCCGGCTCACCCACTTCCCCACCGGCATCGTCGTCCAGTGCCAGAGCGAGCGCAGCCAGCACAAGAACCGGGCCACGGCCATCAAGGTGCTGCGCGCCCGCATCGCCAGGCTCCAGGAGGAGAAGCGCGAGGCCGAGCAACTGGCCCGCTACAAGCAGCAGCCCAAGACCGGCTTCGGGTCGCAGATCCGCAACTACTTCCTCCACCCCGACCAGCGGGTCAAGGACCAGCGGACGGGCCACTACGTCGGCAACTTCCAGAGCGTGCTCGACGGTAACCTCGACGGCTTCTTCGACGCTTTCCTGCGTTGGAAGGCCTCCGGTTCCGCCCCGACGGCTGGCGACGACTGACGGTCTCGACGCGACTGCTGGACCGTCTTCCCGCCGGCCGGTACCATTGGGCAATTGTTCCCAGCCCCGACCCAGGAAGCTTCATGGCGGAAAAAGAGCAGGCACTCGAGGTGGAGGGTGTCGTCACGCAGGCCCTCGCAAACACACGGTTTCGTGTCCAGATCACCGGCGGACACATCGTCAACGCCCACGTCGCCGGCCGGATGCGAAAGAACTTCATCCGCATCGTCCCGGGAGACAAGGTGAAGGTGGAACTCTCCCCCTACGACCTCACCAAGGGGCGGATCACGTTCCGGGAGCGGTAGGCGGCTCGTCGGCTGCCGTGGAAGCCGGTCGATCCGGCTTCGCGCCGCCCTGCTTCGCCGGCGCGGAGCTCTCCTCCCCCTCATCCTCCGACCGGGTCGCGAAGAACTGCAGCAGGTCGCCGAAGGTCCGCAACGGCTCCTTCCCTTCGCGCATCGCGTTCGAAAGTGGAGTTGCGGGCCCGGTCGGCCCACGCGCAACGTAGGTCCTGCCCCCCTGCTCCCGGGGCGGACGGCCCGCACGGCGCGGCGGCCGCCTGCCCGCCGGGGTCGGTGGCTGCCGCTCGCGGCGCGGCGCGGCGGCCGCTTCACGGCCGGCTGCCAGCGGCGGTCCGGCAGACGTCGGTGCCCGTCCCTGGTCCGCGCCGGTCGGCTGCCGGCTGGCACGTGCCTCGCGCTTCCGCTCCACCTGGCGCTGCTGCCGCTCCCGTTCCGCCGGCGAAATCATCGTCAGGGCAACGCGGCGCCGGGCCTTGTCGAGCTCCAACACCCAGACCTTCACCATTTGTCCGACGCTGACGACGTCGTGCGGATCACGAACGTAGCGGCCGGAGAGCTGGCTGATGTGCACGAGGCCGCTGTCGTGCATGCCGATGTCCACGAAGGCACCGAAGTCGACGACGTTGAGCACGGCTCCGTGCAACTCCATGCCGACCTCGAGATCGTCGAACTTGATGACCTCCTTCTTGAACATCGGCTTCGGCAGGTCCTCGCGGGGGTCACGGCCCGGGCGGGATAGTTGCTCGATGATGTCGGCGAGGAGCAGCCGGCCGACGCCGAACTCCCCGGCCAGGGCCTGCAGGTCGACCGCCGTGCCCCGTGCCCCGGAAAGAGGCTCAGCGAGGCTGCCGCCGAGCCGGGCCAGCACCTGCTCCGCCACCGGGTAGCTCTCGGGGTGGATCCAGGTGGCGTCGAGCGGCTCGGCACCGCCGGTGATCTTGAGGAAGCCGGCCGCCTGCACGTACGCGGCCTCGCCGAAGCCCGGCACCTCGAGAAGCTGCCGTCGCGACGTGAACGGGCCGTTCCGCGTGCGCCAGTCGTGGATGTTCTTGGCCGTCGCCTGGTTGAGGCCCGACACGTACCGCAGCAGCGCGGGGCTCGCCGTGTTCAGATCCACGCCGACGTAGTTCACGCAGCTCTCCACGACGCGGTCGAGCGAGGCGTGCAGGTGGCGGGCCTTCACGTCATGCTGGTAGAGGCCGACGCCGATGTTGGCCGGCTCGATCTTCACCAGCTCGGAGAGCGGATCCTGAAGCCGGCGACCGATCGAGATCGCGCCCCGGACGGCGGCCTCGTGCTGCGGCAGCTCCTCGCGACCGTACTGGCTCGTGGAATACACGCTCGCTCCGGCCTCGTTGACCATCACGTAGGCTACGTCGCGGGCCTGCAGTTCGCCCGCCACCAGTTCCGCCACCAGCGCCTCCGTCTCCCGGCCGGCAGTACCGTTGCCGATGGCGATCACAGAGCAGTCGTGGCGGCCGACGAGGTCGACGATCTTCCGCCCCGCTTCCGCCCGCCGCTCCTCTTGCCCGATGATGTGCAGGACGGCGTGTTCCAGGGGCGTGCCGCACGCGTCGATCACGACCGCCTTGCAGCCGCTCTTGAACCCCGGATCGAGCGCCAGCACGCGACGGCCGGGCACCGGGGGTTGGAGGAACAGGTTCCGCAGGTTGCGGGCGAACACCCCGACGGCGTGCGTCTCGCAGAACTCGGTCATCTCCCGGCGCAGCTCCCGCTCCAGGCTCGGCAGCACGAGCCTGGCGAGGGCGTCGCGAACGCAGCCGCGCAGGAAGTCGGCATGGACGTGGCCCGGGGGGACGAGCAGCTCCTCGGCCGCGGCCTGCAGCTCCTCGGCCGGTCCGTCGATCCGCACCTTGAGGAGCTTGGCCCGTTCCCCGCGGTTGATGGCCAGCACGCGGTGCGGCGGTATGCGTTGGACGTGCTCGGCGTAGTCGAAGTAGTCGCGAAAATGCTTCTCGTCCTTGGAGAGCGACTTGCCGGCGGCCGCGATCCGCTGGCTTGTCAGCCGCGCCTGGCGGTGAAAGATCTCCCGCAGCCGGCCGCGCACGTCGGCCCGCTCGCTGTATTCGTGGGCGATGATGTGGCCGACGCCGAGGAGCACGTCGGCCACGGCACCGACCTCGACGTCGGGATCGACGAAGTCGGCCGCCCGCGTCTCGACCTGTGCGGCGGCGGGATCGGCGGCGAGGATCTCCCTGGCGAGCGGCTCGAGCTTTCGCTGCTTGGCGATCTCCGCCAGCGACAATTTCCGGGGCTTGAACGGCAGGTACAGGTCCTCGAGCTGCTTGAGGCTCTCGGCGGCCGCGATCCGCCCCTCCAGGGCGGGCGTCAGCTTTCCCTGGCTCTGGATCGTGCGCTGGATCGTGGCCTTGCGGTCGGCGAGCTGCCGGGCCCGGGCGACGCTCTCGGCGATCACCCTCACCTGCTCCTCGTCGAGGCCGCCCGTCTGGTCGCGGCGATAGCGGGTGATGAACGGGATCGTGTTGCCCGAATCGAGCAGGTGCACGACCGTCTCGACCCCGGCCACCGGCAGGTCGAGCCGCTGCGCGATGCGGCCGAGGTCGATGATCGCTGTGGATCCCATCCCGCTCGCAACGGACCGCACGTGTGTCATGCAGGCCGCCGCGCGTCTCTCCTCACGATCCCCGGCGGATGCAAACGCACCGTCGCCCGACGGGACCCGGAAATCTGCTTGAATCTATGGCTCCGGGCCGATCGCTGTCAAACGAGCGAACTTGGAGAACGCGGGGCGGGACCTGCCGCGCCCCCGGCGTGCTCTCCGGAGCCTCGCAAATCATGCCCCGTCAGTGGCCTTGACCCCGACGTGCGAGAACCCCTATCTCCCCGCAGCAAGGGTTTTCCGGGACAGGATTCCGCCCGGCGGAAACCGCACCAAGAAGTCACCGATTCCACTCCAGCCGGGCGCGGCCACATGACGATCACGGAGACCGGACAGCCCGCCACGCGGCGGCCAGATGACCGCGCGGAACGGGAGCCTTCGGGAGCCTGCACGATGATCAGTCGGACGCCAGCCGCCACCTCCAACTCGACACCGGCGACCGGGGACGAGTTCCTGCCCGCCGTTCCCCTGCTCGCCCTCGAGCGTCAGCATGCGGTCCTCCGCGACCGGCTCCGCGACGCCATCGACCGAGTCTGCGAATCGGGGCGGTTCGTCCTCGGACCCGACGTCACGGAGCTGGAGACGGAGTTGGCCCGGGCCCTCGACGTGCCGCACGCGATCACCTGCGCGTCCGGCAGCGATGCCCTGCTCCTCGCCTTGATGGCCCTCGGCGTGGGTGCGGGGGATGAGGTGATCCTGCCGAGCTACACCTTCTTCGCCACGGCCAGCGCGGTCACGCGGCTCGGGGCGGTGCCGATCTTCGCCGACATCGATCCCGCCACCTACATCGCCGATCCCGCCGACGTCGAGCGGAAGATCAGCCGCCGGACCAAGGCGATCATGCCGGTGCACCTCTTCGGCCGGACGGCCGACATGGATGCCCTGCTGCCGATCGCGCGGAAGGCAGGCCTGCCGCTCGTCGAGGACGCGGCCCAGTCGATCCTCTCGACGTGGCACGGCCGCTACTCGGGCGGCCTTGGCGACGTCGGCTGCTTCAGTTTCTACCCCACGAAGAACCTCGGCGGCGCTGGGGACGGCGGCTTCCTCACGACCACCCGCGATGATCTCGCGGCATCGCTGAAGTTGCTCCGCGTGCATGGCATGGAGCCGCGGTACTACCACCAGGTGGTCGGCATCAACAGCCGGCTGGACACGCTCCAGGCGGCGATCCTGCGCGTGAAGCTCCCCTGCCTCGACGGCTGGACGACGGACCGCCAGGTGAACGCCACCCGCTACGGGCAATTCTTCGCCGAGTACGCCCTGGCCGACCACGTCACCGTCCCGAGCGACGAATCCCGCGGCCGCCACGTCTGGAACCAGTATGTCATCCGCGTGGCCGGCGGCCGCCGCGACGCGCTCCGCGCCCATCTCGCCGCGGCCCGCGTCGGCACGGAAATCTACTATCCCGTGCCGCTGCACATGCAGCAGTGCTTCCGTCACCTCGGCTGGGCGACGGGCGACCTGCCGCACACCGAGCGGGCCGCCGCAGAGACGCTCGCGCTGCCGATCTTCCCCGAGCTCACCGTGGCCGAGCAGCGGACCGTCGTCGGGCGGATCGCCGAGTTCTTCGGTGCCGCACGGACGGGCCGGCCGGCCGCAGAGCAGCCGGCCGGGGCCGGTGAATCGGTGAGCCTGCCCCGCCCCCACTTCCTGCGCCGCGCGGTCGGCTGTGCGGACGAGGTCCGCTCCTGACCGGCTGACTGGCTGCACGGCTGTCGGGTCAGGGATTGTCCGGGTCGAAGCGGCGATCCGGCCGACCGACCACGTAGACGCCGAGCGCCACGAGCAGGCCGACGAGAATGTACGCGAGCAGGTATTTGGGCATGGGTGCGGCCCGACAGGACGGAGTGTAGGATCGGAACGCCGCGGCTCCGATTTTCAACCTCCTTTATCGTACCGCCAATGCCCCCGAAGACGAAACGTTCCCCGAAGGCCGCCGTCGGCACGCTCCCGCCTGTCGACGTCAAGACCCACGGCCTGATCGTCGGCCTGGCCGACGAGGTCGCCACGGCGGCGGAGAAACGCCGCGACCCGTGGCTCGACATCCCGACCCGCAGCCTGTCGAACGTCCGCTTCAACAAGGCGCGGAAGATCATCGAGATGGGTGGGCAGACCAACCGGCGTCAGCTCTTCAACCTCGCCCAGGCGAAGAGCTACATGCAGACGCTGCTCGTGGCCACCGGCTGCAAGCAGCTCATCGACCAGCAGAAGACGACCAGCATTCGCGGTCTGTATTACCTCCTCAAGCACACCATCGAGGGCACCCGCGAGGAGACGTTCGCCACCCAGGAAGAGTGCGACCCGATCATCGAGGATCTGGAAGTCACGCTGGAAAGCCTCCGCGAGGAGCTGCACGTCTACGCCAGCAATCGCGGCGGCATGGTGGGGCCGATCACGCTCATCGACTCGGGAGACGAGATCGACTGCTCGCGGATGGGCTCGGGCGGCTACTCGATCCCGTCGATCGTCGAGGCCGACATCGTCAAGTTCAAGTCCTGTGACGCGAAGTTCATCCTCCACGTCGAGAAGGACACCGTGTGGCGCCGGTTCAACGAAGACAAGTTCTGGCGGAAGCACGCCTGCCTGCTCACCCATGGCGGCGGCCAGCCGCCGCGCGGCGTCCGGCGCATGCTCTATCGGCTCCACAACGAGTTCAAGCTTCCCGTCTACTGCCTGCTCGACAACGACCCGTGGGGCTACTACATCTACTCCGTGCTCAAGCAGGGCTCGATCAACCTCGCCTACGAGTCGAAGCGGATGGCGATCCCCGAGGCCCGGTTCCTCGGCATCCGCTCCCGCGACTACGGCCGCTGCAAGCTCTCCCCGAGCGTGCAGATCGCCCTCAACGACACCGACATCAAGCGGGCCAAGCAGATCGCCGCCTATCCGTGGTTCGCGGGCAAGAAGGCGTGGCAGAAGGAGATCGAGACGATGCTCGCCAACGGCTTCAAGCTCGAGGTCGAGTCGCTGATCTCCAAGGACATCAGCTACGTCACCGACACCTACACCCCCGAACGGCTCGCAGAGGCCGACTGGCTCGACTGATTTCACGCGAAACACCGGCATCCTGCCGGTTTTCGCTTGGGCATTCGGAGCCGCAGCCAAGGTGCGGCTCGAATGCCGGGCGGTCGCACATCCGGGCGACCGCGGCCGCCGCTGATCGGCGGCGGGCGGCCACTCGCAGAGACTGCGAGTGGAGCCGCCAGGGTGCCATCATCGCTTGCGCGGAGCCTGGGGTTTGCTTGGCGAGCATGAGTCGAAGCAGATGCCGGCGCCGCTGCCACGGTGCGACGACCGCTTGCGCGGAGCCGGGCTTCGCCCGGCGACCGTAAGCCGGAGCACACGCCGGGGCACCTGCCACGGTGCGACCACCGCCTGCGCGGAGCCGGGCTTCGCCCCGCGACCGTAAGCCGGAGCACACGCCGGGGCACCTGCCACGGTGCGACCACCGCTTGCGCGGAGCCGGGCTTCGCCCGGCGACCGTAAGCCGGAGCAGACGCTTTGTCGGCTGCGACGGCGCGACAGACGACAGCCCCGGGCCGGTTGGGCTGATTCACGCCTCTTCGCGCAGCAGCGGCGGGGGGTCGTCGAGCTCCTCCAGCTCCGGCGGCAGCTGCAGCTGCCGCATCGTCGCGTCGGTCTGCCGCATCCCCTCGGCCACCTCGTCCACCCGCTGGGCGATGTCGCTGACGTCCCGCGTGGCCACCGAACTTTCGGCGAGCGCCGCGATCTTCGCCTCCAGCCGCTCGATCTCCGCCCCCACCACGTCGAGCTTCCGCTTCGCCTCGTCGATGTTCGCCAGCCGGTCGCGGCTCGTCTTCAGGTGGTCCTCGAGCGCCGCCCGCATCTGGGCGTCACCATCGGCCGGCAGCTTCGCCAGCCGCTTCTCCAGGTCGGCGATCCGGCCGCGGATCGCATCGTCGTCGGTGTGCTGGAGAAATTCCGACAGGTTCGACGCCCCCCAGATCATGCGCAGGTAGCCCCACAGGAGCCGATCGAGCGATTCGAGCGTCCCACCGTCGGGCCCCTTGGCATCGGGTCCGCGGATGCTGCCGGCGAGTTCCACGAGCTTCAGGCAGTGGTCGCGGAGTGCATCGAAGCGGGCGAGCAGCGGCCGGGGCAGGCGGGCCCGGATCCGCTCGTAGGCCTGCCGGGCGCCGGCCGCCTCGGCCGCCCGCCGGGCACCGGCACCCTGCGCTTCGACGGCGCTGCGGAAGCGGTCGTTGGCGAGCATGCTCGCGAGGTAGTAGATCTCTCCGGCGGCCACCAGCGGGAGAATCACGCCGGGAAACCCGCTGACGAACGCCGCCGCCACCCCGCCACCGAAGAGGAGCAGGTTCCAGCGGGCGGTGAACGCGGCCTTGAGGTAGGCACCAAAGCGGGACAACACGGTCACGTCACTCCCCGGGCCGCTTGGCGGCCACCTCGACCTGCTCGATCCGCGCCTGCAGGGCGTTGACCTGCTCGTGGAACCAGGGCTCCGACTGCGTCTCCCGGGCCGGCCCCACGGCGGCCGGCATGCGGATTTCCGCCGCGATCCGCCCGGGCGTCGTCGCCATGACAAACACCCGGTCGCCGAGATACACCGCCTCCTCGACGGAGTGCGTCACGAACAGGACCGTTGCCTCCACCTCCCGCCAGAGCTTCACGAGCAGGTCCTGCATGTCGAGCCGCGTGGCCGGGTCGAGGGCCCCGAAGGGCTCGTCCATGAGGATCACCCGCGGCCGCAGGATCAGCGTGCGGGCGATCGCCACCCGCTGCCGCATGCCGCCGGAGAGTTCGTGCGGATACTTCGTCGCGTCGCGGCGCGGATCGAGGCCGACCCGCGCGATCCACTCGGCCGCCTCGGCCTCGCGCAGCCGGCGTGGCACGCCCCGGCACTCCAGCCCGAAGGCGACGTTGTCGAGCACCGTGCGGTTGTCGAAGCTCGTGTAGTCCTGGAACACCATACCCCGGTCGGCGCCGGGACCGACGACGGACCGGCCGAGCACCGTCACGCTGCCGCTCGTCGGCGGATGCTGCGGCTCGAGCCCCGCCACGAGCCGCAGCACCGTACTCTTGCCGCAGCCGCTCGGGCCGAGGAACGACGAGATCTCACCATGATCGATGACGTCGGGGATCGTGAAGCTGACGTCGGAAATCGCCACGTACTCCCGGGGCGTGCCCTGGCCGTAGATCTTGGTGACGTTGCGAAACTCGACGGCCGCCGGCCGCTCGGCGGGGGCCGGCGTGGGTGCCGGGCCGCGGGCCGCCGTGGTTTCGGCTGCGGTGGCGGAAGCAGCGGCGGCGGGGACGTCACTCATGTCAGGGCCTCCGCGGGCCTGCCCGCGCCATGCAGCAGCCGGCGCAGCCCCTTCGGCAGCCAGCCGCGGCCGCCGTAGCGGTGCGGAAACAGGTCGCACTGCAGCCACCACAGCGCCCGGTCGATGGCGTAGGCGACCAGCGGGATGACGACGAGCACGATCACGATCGGCTCGCGGTCGCCGCGGCGCTGCGCGACGTTGATCAGATCGCCGAGGCCGCCGGTGTCGCCGCCGAGCTTCACCACCTCGGCGAGCATCACGTAGCCGAAGGCGATGCCGAACAGGAGCCGCAGCGAGTTGAAGATCGCCGGCGCGGCCAGCGGCACCAGCACCTTGAGGATGATCTGCAGCCGCGAGGCGCCGAGCGTGCGAGCCGTGTCCACGTACCGCTCCGGCACATCGAGGACGGCGGCCGTCGTGTCGCTGACGACGAACGCCACGCTGGCGATGAACAGAAACATGACCTTCTGAAACTCGCCGATCCCGAAGAAGAAGAACGTCAGCGGGATGAGCGCAGCGACGGGGATGTTGCGGCCGAAGATCGTCAGCGGGGCCACGAACGCCCGAACGGCGGGAAAGCAGGCGGCCACGACGCCGAGCGGCACGCCGACAAGCCCCGCCAGGCCGAAGCCGAGGACCACCCGGCCGAGCGTCACGAGCGTGTTCGCCACGAGCCGACGCTCGCCGAACAGGCCCGGGACGGCCGCCAGTGTCTCCCCCGGGCTCGGCAGCGTGGCCGGGCTGATGAGCCGGCTCTCCGCCTCGCCGGCCGTGGCCATGAACCACACCGCCACCACGGCGGCCACGCAGGTCGCGCCCCAGAGCAGTGCCGTTCCTGAACCCGTCTCGCCGCGAAGCGGCCGGGCCGGCGGCGGCGACGGCGAGGCCGGCGGCGGGGTCATTCCTGCTCCGCGGCGTAGACCTTGATCTCCACGCGCCGGTTCAAGGCGTGGTTGTCGGGATGGTCATCGTCGGCCGGCCGATCCCAGCCCAGGCCGTCGACGGCGAACCGGCCGTCGTCGAACTTGAACTTCTCCACGAGCGCGTCCTTCACGGACCGGGCCCGTTCCAGCGACAGTTCCTTGACCATCGCCGCCGGCACCTGGCCGCGCATCGACGCGTCGGTGTGCCCCTCGATGACGATTCGGGCATTGCCGAACTGCTTGGCGAGGGCGCCGGCCTCGTCGAGGACGATGTCCACCCGCGGGTCGTAGGGCTCCTCGGTGTCCTTGCCGTCGATCCGCCGGATCACCTTCTTCCGCAGCTCGGCGCTGTTGGGGAAGAAGTGGATCACGATCGTGTTGGTGAGGATCTCCTCGTTCTCGGCCCGGATCTGCTGGACGGTCTTCGGTGCCAGCCGGGACGTGTACTCGTCCTTCGTCTCCGCATACTTCGGCTCCGCGCCGAGTTTCTGGATCACCGAGAAGTCCATCACCTGGTCGAAGGGGACGGGATTGTTGGCGATCGCCCCGATCTTCCGATAGAGCATGTACGCCTGCTTCCAGATCCGCTCGAAGTTGGCCGGGTTGTTGCGGTTGATGAAGAACTGGTAGTTCTCGGCCCAGTTCGTCGAATGGGCGTCGCCGAGCATCTTCAGGGCGTCTTCGGCCGGGATCGCGTAGCCGTCGGCCATCAGTTTCGCGACCTCCGTGCGAGCCGTCTCAGCCTTGAGTTCGGCCATGGCGTCGAAGATCCCGCGGGCGATCACCTCGATCTTGTCGGGATGATCCTTGGCGAAGTCGGCGCGGGCGAACCAGACGTCGGCGATCAACCGGTTGGCCGTCAGCGTCGTGACCAGCATCCGGTTCCCCTTGGCCTCGGCGAGATTGTAGATGTCCGGCGCCCAGGAGACGCAGCCGGCGAGGCTCTTGTCGCGGTTGAAGGCTGCCGCCGCCTCGAACGCCGTGTTGACGTAGACCATGTCGACGTCGGCCGGCTGCAGGCCGCCGGCGACGAGCATGTTGAGAGCGAAGAACTGGCTCGGCGAGTTCTGGGCCATGACGAGCTTCTTGCCGGCGAGGTCCTTGACCGTCTTGATCGTGTCGCGGACGACGATCCCGTCGCCGCCGTTGGAGAAGTCGACCTGCTGGTAGACCCGGGGCATGATCCGTGAATCCTTGGCGAAGCTGTCGATGAACAGCGGGAGCATGTCGAGCGTCGCCCAGCCGATGTGCACCTCGCCGGCCGCGTAGGCGTCGCGCATCTGCACGGGATCGTCGATGAGCACGAGTTCGACCTTGAAGGGCTTGCCCCCCGGGGACTGCCAGACCTTGCCCGCCTTGAAGCCGTTGTTGGCGCGGATGATCGGCGCCCAGCCGGCCCAGACATTGAGGGCGAAGCGGACGGTCTCGTCCTGGAGCGGCTTGTAGCCGCTCACGCCCTTCACCGGCGGCAGCCGCTCGGCGGGCTTGAACGTGTATTCCTTGACGGTCGTGGGCACGGAGAAGTCGGGAGCTTCGGTCATCCCCTCGGCACCGCCCCCGCCCCCTGAACCGCCGCCTGCCCCGGCCGGTCCGCCAGCGCCTCCCGGCCCGCCGGCCATCGGCCGCGGTCCCATGCCGGGCCGGCCGAGGCCGAACTGCTCGAGCATCCCGCCGCGCCACGCCGCCAGGCCGACGAGACCGAGGATCACCGCCCAGACGGCGAGCCAGAAGGGTGCTTTGGGTTGACCTGACATGGAAGTCTCCTCACGGGGTGAATGGTGATGCCGCCGCAGCGGTTCGCAGGGGAAACGATCAGCCGCGGAATCGGGTCTGCGGCCGGGAGGAACCGGCCAGGTGCATGGCATGCATCAGGTCGTAGGCCGTGACCTCGCAGAGCAGGTGCGTGACCTTCTCGTGGGCCTCGGGGGAGAGGAGCGGCTCCACTTCCTT
This sequence comes from Planctomycetia bacterium, assembly GCA_014192425.1. NCBI lineage: Bacteria > Pseudomonadati > Planctomycetota > Planctomycetia > Planctomycetia bacterium. The sequence goes on from BJHK01000004.1 coordinate 133,769, forward strand.
CATCAGGGTCACGACCCGCTTCTCCTGGGCTGCCAGTTCCTTCGCGTCGACCTTGCCGTCGGAGACGACGTCGAGAAAGGAGTCGAGCTTCCGGGCATACTCCGCCAGCAGCGCCGAATCGCTCGCGTCGTCGAACCACGGGGTCTTGCCTGTCGCCTTCGTCATGTCGGTCTCCTCGGGTCGGGGTTTTGGAAGTTCGTGAACGTCGGTGAATGGAGTGTTCGAATGGTTCGCCGACCACTCTGGCCGGCTCATTCTATGATCGGACCACTTCGCGGATCGCCGCCAGCCGCTCCTGGAGCCGGGCCCGGCCGCCTGGCTCGCCGACCTTCCCCTTCCAGCGTTCGGGCAAAAACCGCTTCTCGGTGCACTCGAGCACCGCGGCGATCTCCTGCATCTCCTTCTCCAGGCCCTGGGCGCTGGGCATGAAGTCGTCGAGCGCCGCCTTCAGGTCCTCGGCCGTGATCGTGTCGGGGGCCGGCTGGCCGGCATCGGCGGCCCGCTCCAGCCCCTTGCGCCGGGCGGCGAGCACGATGCTCTCGATATCGGCGCCGGACAGGCCGAGCTCCAGATCGACCGGCCCCGGCAGCCCCGGCGCGAGCCGGACGTGGGACTTCCGCGCCATGGCGGCGAACATCGCTTCCATCTCCGCCTGGTCGTGCGGATAGAAGAGGGGAATGTGGACCTCCGCCCGGCCCTGCCGCTTGAGGTCGATCGGCAGCAGGTCGGGACGGCTCGTGAGCAGCATCCAGAGGATCTTGCCGCGGTAGCGGGTGTCTCCCATCTGCCGGGCGATCATGGAAAACACGCGGGCCGACGTCCCCGAATCTCCGTCGCTCTGCCGGTTGCCGAGGGCGGCGTCGGCCTCGTCGATCACCACGACCACCGGCCCGAGGCTGCGCAGCACGCCGAGGGCGTGCTCGAGGTTCCCCTCGGTCTCCCCGACGTACTTGCTGCGGAAGTTCTTGAGCACGACGCAGGGGATGCCGACACTACCGGCATAGCATTCGGCGATGAAGCTCTTGCCGGTGCCCACCGGACCGCAGATCAGGTAGCCCATCGGGGCGGCCTCCAGCTGCCCGCGCCGGATCGCCCGGGCATCGGCCTCGAGCCGCTGCTTGGCGTCGGCATGCCCGGCGACCGCGTCGAGCGTCAGCCGCGGCTGGATGAACTCGATGAGGCCGTGGCACGACCGCTCGATGAGGTCCTTCTTCCGGGCGGCGAACTCGGGCCCGTCGGGGGGCGTGCCGTCGCGGGCGGAGAGCGTGACGACGGCCCGCAGGCTCTCCAGCGTCAGCCCACCGGCGATCGCGGCAGCCCGCTTCACACCGTCGATCTGGCCGGGCTTCATGCCCGCCGCAGCGGCCGTCGCCAGCGCGAACCGCTCGCGCTCGGATGCATCGGGCATCGGCACGTCGATGGCGCTGACCGCGGGATTCTGCACGAGCCGCGGATGGACCTCGGCGATCGTGTCGGCAAGCAGGACCACGGCCACGTTGACCCGCCTGAGGAGCGGATTCGTCGCCCAGCCCAGGATGCGGACGAGCCGCGCCGCCGCGGCCCGCGTCCCCCCCTCGCCGGCCGGCACGAGATACTGCGCGTAGTCGAGCACGACGGCGATCCGCTTGCGCTGCTCGGGGGGATCGATCAGGTTGCGTTCCAGGATCGCGTCGATCGCGGCCACGGCCTGGTCCGGATCCCGGGGCCAGGTGGCGGCGTTGCCCGCGCGCTCGGTGAGCCATTGGGCCATTGTCCGCAGCCGCGCCGGGTCAGGCCCGGCGAGCGGCCGCAGGCCGCGGCCGACGTCGTAGGCCAGCACCACGTCCCAGCGGCCGAACATCTCCCGCGCCAGAAAGTCGGTCGTCGTGCCCCAGGCCGACGGCTCCGCCCCCGGGCTCGCGGCCTGCGCGGAGACCGGCACGAGGTCACGGACGTTGCCGTGCAAGAGAAAGACACAGCTCGTGCCGGAGAGATACGCGTCGCCGAGCCGCTCGGCCCACGGCGGACACCAGGCCGGCAGGGCGCCCGAGGATCCGGAGGCGGCCGATGTGCCGAGCGCGGTCGGTGCGGATGCCGCCGCCTCCGGGGCAGCGGTCGCGACGGGCATGGAGGATGTGCTCACGGTCGAATCCTGCGGCATGCCACGGTCAGTTGGCCTTCTGCACCACCCGCTCGGAACCGAGTTCCTTGTCGTCGGCCTTCACGCCGGCCGTCTCGGGGGTGACCATGCCCATCTGGATCTCGAACTCGCGAAGTGCCTGATCGGCCAGCGCCTTCTCCACGCCCTCCTCGCGCTTAATGCTGTCCAGTCCTTCGCCGGAGAGGTCCGCCGCAACGCGAACCTTGGCCCGATTGAGGCCGATCTTGTCCTGGATGACGTCCTCGATCTGGCCGAAATCGGTGGTGATGTCGAAGTTGAAACTCGTCGCCAGTTTGGCCAGCTCTGCCTCCGCTCGCGAGAGCTTCAGCTCGGCGTCGTACTTCTGGATCTTGTCCTTGAGATCGGCGAGCTTCTTCGTGGCGTGCTTGATCTTGGTGACATTGTTGTTGTAGGCCGTCTCGTGGAGCTGAAGCTGGGCCTCGTTCTCGGCGAGCTCCTTCTTCGCCTTCTGCAGCTCGAGGGCGAACCTGGAGGCGGTTTCGCGCTCGCCGGCCTGGAGGTAGGCCTTCACCCGGGCTTCGAGCGAGGCGACGTGCTGCCGATCGCCGTTGACCTGCCGGGTCACCCGTTCGACGAGCGCCCGGTACTGCTCCAGTCCCTCCCGACCCTCCTTCATCTGGTCGACCGCCTTGTCGTACTCGTACTGCAGTTGGGCGATCGGGTCGGCGGTCCAGAAGAAATTGGCGATCTTGTTCATCTGGGCCGCGAGCGTCTTCCAGAGCTTGCCGAGGATCATGGGATCTCTCCGAAGGGGCGGGACGGTACGGGACCCGGACAAGTCTTGATACCGCTGACGGCGGGGTCCGTCAAACGCCCCGCCTGCCCCGGCCGGAAGGAAAGCGGGACCGCCGCCGTGTATCCTATGGCGGTCGGACAGGACGCCCCCCGAACCGCCCCGCAAACAGAACCAGCGCGGTCTGCGCTCCGCGGATTCCCGATCCAACTCCCAGGAAAGGATTGCCATGGCTCTGGCCTCTCGACGTCGGTTTCTCGGCACGGCCTCCCTCGCCGGTTCGTACTTCATCGCCGCCGGCCGGCCGGCCTGGAGCGATGCCGCCAACGAGCGGCTCAACGTCGCCTGCATCGGAGTCGGCGGCAAGGGAAGCAGCGATTCCGACAACGCAGCCATGTTCGGCAACGTGATCGCGATCTGCGACGTCGATCGCAAGACGCTCGCGAGCAAGGGCAACGCCGAGCGGTTCAAAGAGGCCGAACATTTCACCGACTACCGGGAACTGCTCGCCAAGCACGGGCCGAAGATCGACATCTGCGTGGTCAGCACGCCGGACCACATGCACGCGCCGGTCACGCTCGACGCCCTGCGCATGGGCATCTCCTGCTACACCCAGAAGCCGCTGACGCGGACGCTCTACGAGTCGCGGCTCATCGCCCGGCTGGCGGCGGAGGCGGAGAAGAAGGGGGCCTGCACGCAGATGGGCAACCAGGGGACGTCGCTGGCCACGTCCCGCGAGGCGATCGCGATGATCGAGGCCGGCGTCCTCGGCACACCCGTCGCCGTGCATGCCTGGTCGAACCGTCCAATCTGGGCCCAGGGGCCGAAGCGGCGCATGACGCTCCGCACCTACCAGGCCCAGGCCCTGGCCGAGGTCGAGGAGACGGAGGCACCGCACGTCAGCGCGGAGCAGGTGGCCAGGATCGTGGCAGACCTCGTCGCCCAGAAGCGGATGGAGGTGGAGAAGGCGCTCACGCAGCTTGACTGGAAGAACTGGCTCGGCGTCGCGCCGCCGCGCGAGTTCTGGCCCGGCCTCTATCACTCGTTCCAGCATCGGGGCTGGTGGGACTTCGGCACGGGCGCCCTCGGCGACATGGCCTGCCACATGCTCACCGTCCCGTACGCGGCCCTCGAACTTCGCGACCCGGACTCGGTCGTGGCCCGGACCACGGGGCACGATTTCGACAGTTTTCCCGCCAGTTCGACGATCCGCTACGAGTTCGCCGCCACCAAGCGCCGGCCCGCCATTCCGCTCTGGTGGTACGACCGCAAGGGCAACAAGCCACCGGCCGAGGTGTTCGCGAAGTGGGGCATCGACGAAGTCGGCGACCGCGGCGTGCTCATCGTCGGCGAGAAGGGCGCGTTCCTCAGCCTCGACGACTACTGCTCGAAGTACGAGCTCAAGGGAGTCGAGAAGATGAAGGTCGACTTCGAGCCGGCCGAGGATCTGGGCAAGGGCTTCGACGTCAACAACATGTACGAGTTCTTCCGGGCCAAGCAGGCGGGCCAGCCGCGGCTCGCCAAGTCCAACTTCGTCGATCGGGCCTGCGGCCTCACGGAAACCGTCCTCCTCGGCAACCTCGCCGTCTGGGCCGCGGCCAAGGGAGGCGACAACGGCGGCATGGGTGAATGGGGCGAGACGATCGAATGGGATGGCGGCAAGCTGGAGGCCCGGAACCTCACCGCCCTGAAGACGCCCGGCATCGCCGGCCTGATCAAGCCGACCTACCCCGCCGGCTACCGGCTCGATTCCTGACGCGGAGATCGGTCATGCAAGCACACACCGCCGCGCCGCAGCGGCCTGCCCGCGGCTGCTGCCCGTCGTGGCTCTCCCGAACGGCGCAAGCCGTCTGCGTCGCTTGGGCGGCGCTGACCTGCAGCGCGGACGACGGGGCCGCGGTGCGCCGCCGGCTCGACGCCCTCGGGCCGACCGCGAAATACACCGTCGACGACGCCGGCCGGCTGACTGCGATCACGATCGAGGACGGCGCCGCCGTCAGCGCGGCCGACGTGGCGGCCTTCGCGGCGCTTCCCGACCTGCGCCGTCTGCAGATTCTCGACTGCCGCGCCCTCGACGACGCGATGGTCGCCGACCTGACGAGCGGGGCGAAGCTGGAGTCGCTCGCCGTCACCAACTCGCTCCTCGGCGACGCGTCGGTGGAGGCGATTGCCAAGGCCTTTCCCGATCTCATCGAGCTCGACCTGTCCTCGAACACCAACCTCTCGGCTGCCGCCATCAAGTGGATCGCCGAGCTCGGCAAGTTGCGCAAGCTGACGCTGATGCAGACCCGGCTCAACGACCTCGGCAGCCGGCGGCTGGCGAAGCTCCGTGACCTCGAGACGCTCGACCTGCGCGGCAACATGGAGGCGGGCGACATGACGCTGGCGGTGATCGCCGGACTGCCGAAACTGCGGAGCCTCAAGCACCGCAGCTCGGCGGTGACCGACGAGGGCCTCGCCCGGCTCGCCGAGAGCACGTCGCTGGAGTCGCTGCTGATCCAGGATTTCGCGATCAGCAGTGCGGCTGGTCCGCACCTGGCGAAGCTGCGCACGCTCGAATCGCTGGAGGTCTTGCGCTGCCCGGGGTTCGGCTCCGAAGGGGTGCTGGCTCTCGCGGGCCTGCCCCTCACCCGGCTCACGCTCCGCGACCTGCCCGACGTCGGCGACGACGCGTTGGCCGTGCTCTCCACACTCCCCGCCCTGCGCCGGCTGGCATTGCACGAGCTCGCCTCCGTCGGCGACAAGGGCGTTGCCCAGCTCGCCACGGCCCGTCAGCTCCAGTCGCTCGACATCTGGAGCCTGCCGTCACTGACCGACGCGACGGCCGAGGTGATCGCGGGGCTACCCGCGGTCGAGGAGCTCTCGATCCGCGAGACCGGCATGACGGAGGCGGCGGTTCTGAAGTTCGCCGCCCTGCCCGGCCTGCAGTCGCTGACGTTCAAGAACAACGGCCCGCTCTCGGCGGCCGCGGTGGCGAAGCTCAAGGAACGGCGCTGGAAGAAGCTCGACCTCGGTGCCGCGACCGCCGGCGGCCGGTAAACGGCAAATCGGCCAGCCCCGCTCTGGGGAGTTCGTGGTCGGCGCTTACGGAGCCTCCCGCGTGGCGGCTGTCTCCGACTGCAGCCAAATGACGCCTGGTGTTGTCTGCCCGGAAGGCTGCCGTCACTCGGTCACGGTGTCGGCCGGTTGGGTGGCGACTTCAACCGCGGCCTCGACGGCTGCGGGCGGCGTCTCGGCGGCCGCTTCGGCCTTCGGTTCGACGGCCGACTCCTCGTCACGGGCAGCGGCCTGTTCCGGTGCGCCGCTGACCGGCGTCTCGGTGTCGATCGCTTTCTCGACAAGTGGCAAGCCCACGGCGACCGTCGGCGGCACGTCGGCTCCGGCCGGCGTGTCCGCGTCGGTCTCCTCCTGCAGGCAGGTGACGATCTGCCGCAGGCCGTCGAGTTGCACGGCGATCGCCTCGGTGGCCTCGCCGAGCAACCGCTGCTGCCGCGACCGCATCTGCACGGCGGCCGCGTTCATGGCCTGCTGCTGCGTTCGTAATTCCTCCGCCTGCTGCCGCATCACGTCCTCGACACCCGCGATCGCCTTCGTGACGGCCGCCAGCATCTCGTCGCGGCCGACGCGGGTCGCGTCCTGGTGGGCTGCGAGCCGATCCTCGGTGTCGCGACGGAACCGTGCGAACTCCAGCGTCAGTTCCGAAAGGTGGCGACCGTGTTGCCCGACGGCCTCCGCATCGCGGGTCGCCACCCGCTCGAGGGCCGCCAGGGCAGTCTGCGTGTCGCGGCCGGCTGCCTTGATCGTCGTCAGCGCGGCGGCCAGATCGGCCATGGCACCGGCCTGCGCGGCAAGTTGGCCATCGACCCGCCGGAACGCCGTCTGCGAGTCGGTGGTCGAACGTTCCACCAGCGTCGTGAGCGCCCGGAGCCCACTGTCGATCACGGCCGCCTTGTCGCCCAGTCGCCAGGTCAGGCTCGTGGCCGCGAAGCCGAGCACGGCAGCACTGCCGGCCAGCCAGAGCAGCGGCCGCTGCGCGGCCGGGCCGCCGACGGATGTGCGGTCGATCCGCGCGTCCGGCGTGGTGATCGGGTCATGGATGGATGTCATGCCTGGGCCCTCGCGACAGGAAATCGGGCGGCGTTCCTCGCCCCCCGACGTCTCCATCGGAACCCCCTCGCCCTGCCTTGAAAGGCCGTCTGTTCGGGCGGCCAAGTCGGGCCGGCGGGTCCACCCAGTCGGCAAACCTCCACAATCGCCCGATCGCCGTCGCCGGGCTGGCAGTGGCTGAAACCCTGTTCTCAGGGCAGTCACGACGGACCGCCCACATCACAATGTAGGACTCCTGAGAACGCTCACAATCGGCAGAGTATTTCCCGGGCTGCACGCGATGACGCTGGATCCACCGCCCTCGATGCCCGGAGACGAAGATCACCGGGGCTTGGTGACTGCAAACTCCTCGTCCGCGATCGTCTCCAGCATGAGCAGCCGTTCGAAGACACCCATGGCGTTGGTTTTGTCGTTCACGGCCTCGATCAAGACATCTCGAATCTCACCGTCAGTGAGGTCGAGCCCCGTCTCTCGGCGAATGGCGAGAATCAACACCCGTTCTTCGCCACGATTGTAGTCGCCGAGCAGCCAGGCCTTGATTGCCGAAATGGCATCGAGGTGTTCGAGACGGTCGTAGGGATCTTGCTTCGTGAGCATCGCTGGCTTCTCCTTGTTGACTTCTCCATGTCATACGAGCGGGATCCTAGCGATCGATTGTGAGCGGAATACGACTCACGAAGATCTAAAACTTGGCGCGGGTATGCTCCGCGGGTCCGCGGAGCCGCCTGATGACCGCCCAGTCGATGACCGACTACATCGGGCAGCATGTTCACGGCAGGCTGCAGGATTGGCTCCGGCGCAGGCTGTGCACTCCCTGGCATGGTGGCGATGAAACGGCTTCCCGCCCATCACACGGCGTCGGTCTGGCGGTGCAGGGCTGCGGTCGCGCTGCTCTCCATCTGGCCGGTTGACGCGGTCGCCGCAGGGATCACGCCGCGCGACGGCTACACCGCCGTCGCCGCCCTCTCATCGCCCCACGCCGTGCAGGCAGCGGCCGCCGACCGGGACACCGTGTATGCGATCTCGAGCACGGTGGTCGCCCGCTACGACCGCTGCACCGCCCGGCTCCTCGACGTCGCGACCGGCCCCGACACCCGGCATCTCAACAGCGGTTTTCTCCATGACGGCAGGCTGTATCTCGCGCATTCCAACTATCCGGAGTCGCCCCCCGAGTCGGACATCAGAATGATCGATCCCGCCACCGGCCGCCTGGAGGTGTTCCACCGCTTCACGGACCCTCCGGGCAGCCTGGTATGGTGCGTGAAGCGGGAGGAAGCCTGGTGGTGCTGCTTCGCCCACTACGGCGCCGAGAATCACCGCACGATGCTCGTCCAATACAGCGAAGGATTCGACCGGGAGATCCGCCGCGTCCGGTTTCCGGCGAAGGTTGTCGCTGACTGGGATGGCATGAGCGGCTCCGGCGGCCTGTGGATGGGCGACACGCTGCTGGTCTCGCACCATCATCACCGCGTCCTCTACAGGCTGGCGGTTCCGCGGGACGGGGAGGAGCTCGAGTTGGTCGAGGCCCTGCACTGCCCTTTCCCCGGGCAGGGCATCGCCGCCGACCCGGCGACGGGGGGGCTCGTGGGCATCGACCGCGCCTGCCGCCGCGTGCTGTTCGCGCGGCCGGTGAAAGGCGAGTGAAGACCCTGCAGCCGCCCCACGCAAAAGATACTACCGGGAGCATCCAATAGTTGACAGAACGCTGCGACGGTTCGGGGCTGCCCATGCCCCGCTTGCCGGACGTTCACTCCGGCCCTCCAGCCGGCGGCACAGCCGGGATCGCTTGATCTGGTCCGCCTGGGCCTGCGTCAGCGTCGGCACGGCGGCACGCTGGAGATACACTGCATGCATCAGATTGGTGGGGACGTCAACGTGTACCGGCGTGAAGGCAGAGGTGAGAAGGATGTGGCACACCTTGTGCGCCGTGCAGAAATTGGTGCCAGCCTTTGCGACGTTGCAAGCTGGACGATTGGGGGCATGACCGCCACAGCCGTTGAGCGATTGCTGGAAACGATCGACGAAGAAGACGCCATCCGTCCCCGAGACCCGAACCACGACCGTCTCATCAACCCATTACCGGACGACATCGAGATCGAGCTCGGCGTCCTTGAACTTCCTGGCGATCGTCCGATGGCTCTTCTATTGACCGATGAAAAGTAAATTCATGAGCGGCAGCGACAAATCCCCGTCGCGATGCGACGGCAGACCATGAATGGTTTATTCATGCCTCAACAAGCGTTGGCTTTTGGTAACACCAAACGCTGTCATGCTGCGAGGAGTGGAGACATGCAACGGGATTCCAACGCGGTTGATCGGCCGCTCTGGCGGAGTCGCATCGAGTAGGAATGGCGTGCACGGCGGTTCGTGAGGCTCGCCGATCCGCGCCGACTCGGCAAGACGACGCGATCGCCGCCGACCACTTCCCCGACGTGCATGTGCTGGCCACCGGGTCGTCGATGCTCGGCGCCAGCGCCCGGTTTCGCGACACGCTCGCCGGGCGGAAGCGCACGGTCCGTCTGCTGCGAGGATCGGCAGTCGTGGACCACCCGCCACAATGGTTCCTGAACTGTACCTGCTCCTCGTCAAGCACGATCGCTTCGTCGACGCGAAACCGAACCTCAAAAATCCCTGTTTTTCAGGGTGACTGACGGGACTTGAACCCGCGACCCTCGGTACCACAAACCGATGCTCTAACCAACTGAGCTACAGTCACCGCGTTGCTGAAATCATACCATTCCGCCCGTTCGCTTTCACTCCCCGCAGCCCAACGCCCGGCAGAGTGCCGACCGGACCTGCGGCGGCCCCCACGCCGAGGCCCACGATCCCGGTGCGAACGACGGCGGAAACTGACATGGCGAATGTTCCCTCGAGGATCGAGGCGGACTATCATGCGAAAATCACGGCGGGCAAACGAAAGGCCCGCAGGACCAGGCATCCAAACGTCCGCGGGAGTCAGGCGACCATGCCACAGCAGACGGAATCGCAGCCCGCCGATCCAACGCCGACCGACGGCAAGGCTCCGGACGAAAAGAAGCCCTGCAACACACTCCCCGAAGTGGCGAGCGAGCGCGACAACGACATCGTCGAGCGGATCGGCGTGCTCATCGAGCATGCCGACATCGCGGGCCCCGACTGGATCAAAGACGTCCTCGGGACCGCCAGGCAAACGATCGTCGATCTGCGGACCGCCGCTGCGGTGCGAGACCCGTCACGGCGGCCCTGACGGGCGGCACGGCGCAGGGCTCACTGATCCGCTTCCGTCACTCGGCCCGGGCGACGACCCGCGCCCGGCCGGCGTCGTATTCGCCGTCGCCCCCCGGCTCCTCGGCCGTGACGACGAACATCGTCGGCCCCTGAACCGGTGCCTGCGGCAGAATCGGTACGACGACCTCGCCCACGTCTTCGGCCACCTGGAAGACGCCGCCGGAGATCGGCTTGCCGCGACTGCCGTCCAGGATCCAGATCCGATACTGATTCCGGCCAGGCTCGCTCCGCGCCAAACCCTTGACCCGGAGGAAGCCACGACGCCGCTGATCGCTCCAGACCACGTCGCCGTCCGCGTCGGCCTGCTCGTCTGAGCCAGCGGCCGCGACGCAGTCGATCGTCTGCGCGTCCCGCACGCTGGCGAGCATCTCGTCGCGCTGCAGCGCCGGTGTCGGCAGCCGCGTCGGCGGCACCTCGGGCACGCGCGGCGCGACCTGCGGCGGATCCTGCGCGATCACCGGCTCGGGATCCGGCGCGGAGTCCTTGTCGCGGCCCGGACCAGCCACCATGAACAGCACGCATGCCGCCGCAGCGACGGTCCCGAGCAGCATCAGGCCGCCACGCAATTCCACCGGCAGCCAGGCATGCCGGCCCGGCACCACGGCTTCCCCGGCGGCAAACCGCCGGGCGTCGCCCCGCAGCCGCGCGCGGAGTTCGACCGGCATCGCGCCGTGAACTCCGGCAAGCGCCACGGCCGTCTCCGCCGCGAGCCTATCGAACTGCTCCCGATCGGCGACGCTGCCGCTGGCGAGCAGGTCGGCACACTCCCGCTCCTCGGCTGCGTCGAGTCCGAACAGGGCCTTGTCGGCCAGCAGGTCGAGCAGCCGGCCGTCGGCGCCGTGCCGGTCATCGTGATCTGTGCTCATGGTTTTCGCGCCGTCGACGGCGTCTCCTCGAAGGTGTCGTCCGCGGCCTCGCGCCGCACCAGGTCGCGCAGCCTGATCAGGCCGCGCCTGGCATGTGATTTGACGGTGCCCATCGGCATGCCGGTCCGCTCCGCGATGGTAGCCTGCGAACAGCCCTCGCCGAGGGCCAGCCGCAGCACCAGCCGCTCTTCGGGGCGCAGGCTCTCCAGCAGCCGGCTGACGTGGCGAAACTCGTCGCGCATCTCGACCGCGCAGGCGGCGGCGGGCTGGGCCATCTCGCCATGATCCTCCAGCCGTTGAAAGCGGGGCCGGACGGTCTGACGGCGACGGCGATCGATGAGGCGACGACGGGCGATCATGGCGATGAACGTGGTTTCGGAGGCAACCGCCGGATCGAACCGGCCGGCATGCTTCCAGACGTCGATGAATATCTCCTGCACCGCCTCTTCCGCATCCTCACGCCCGGCGGTCATCCGCAGCGCCAGCGACCAGACCATGCCGCCGTACGTGCCGAGGCATTCCTCCATGGCTTTCGGCAGCCCTGCGGCCACTTTGGCGAGGATCATGGAACGGCTCGTTCATCCGCGGACGTGTCTGGCAGACGGCTGCGTTCCGAGCATACCCCGTCATGGAACACCGGCCGGCGGGCTGAACGACCCGGTCCAAGAATCCCTTCGCAGGCCGGCCAGGGCCGGATGCACGACCCGTCCAGACCCCCGCGGAGGGCCTGTTTACGCCGGCGAATACCCGTTTTGTGGCACCCTGTGCCAGTGCCGCTTTCCCGGTCGGTGCCCCGGAACTGCCATTTCCTCCGCCTGCCCGGGACGCTTCAATTTGGCTCCGTTCGCGATCCACGGTCTCCCCGTCACGCACCAGGCCCGCCATGCACCCACCGGTCCAGATCGCACCCATGAGCGGCCCGCGCGGGTGCGTGGCCGATATCGCCGTCGTTGCCCGGGATCTCCCCCTGTTTCCCGTCGACCGCTGGCTGCACGTGGGGCCCGTCGCCGAGGCTCGGTCGAGGGCGGCTGCCCGGATCGGCTGGGCCGCCATCTTCCTCAAGGCGTACGGCATCGTCGCCGCGGAGATGCCGGTGCTGCGAACGTGGGTGGTGCGCGGGCTGCGGCGCAGGCTGGCGACGGCGGCGGAGAGCGTCGCCACGCTGGCGGTCAACCGGCGCGAGGAAGACGCCGACCGGCTCTGCTTCGGCCGCCTGCACCGGCCGGATGCCGTCCCGCTCGCCGCCATCCAGCAGTTCGTGGACGACTGCCAGACCCGTGATGTCGCCGAGATGTTCAAGCGACAGGTGCAGCTGGAGATGCTGCCGGGCTGGCTGCGGCGCACCGTCCTGCGCTGGAACCTCCACTCACCGTCGCCCAAGCGGCCCAGTCGGCTCGGCACCTTCAGCCTCTCGACGCTCGCCGGCTTCCAGGCCTTCAACCGTTTCCATCCGACGCTCTGCACGACGAGCCTGGCCTACGGGCCGCTGGAGCCGGACGGCCGTTGCCTCGTGACGATCATCGCCGATCATCGCGTTCTCGACGGCGCCGCGGTCGCCGCAGCGCTCGTCCGGCTCGAGCAGGTACTCGCCACGCAGATCGCCGCCGAGCTCACAACGGCCCGGCAGCCTGCGGCCGGTCGTCCCGGAGCCGCCGCCTGATCTCGGCGAGCCGCCGGCCCAGTTCCCCCTCCAGCCCGCGATCGGTCGGCTCGTAGTAGGTCTTCTCCACGCCCAGGTAATCCTGCGCGGCGATGCCATCCGGCGCGTCGTGGGCGTAGGCATAGCCCTGGCCGTGGCCAAGCCGCTTCGCGCCGGCGTAATGCTTGTCCTGCAGGTGCCTGGGCACCGGGATCACCGCCTGCTCCCGGACGTCGCGGCGGGCGGCGCCGATCGCCGTCGTGCAGGCGTTGCTCTTGGGCGCCAGCGCCAGGTAGATGACCGCCTGGGCCAGCGTCAGCTGGCACTCGGGGAGCCCCACGAACTCGGTCGCCTGCATTGCCGCCACGGCGATCACGAGCGCCTGCGGATCGGCGTTGCCGACATCCTCGCTGGCGAGGATCACGAGCCGGCGGGCGAGAAACCGCACGTCCTCGCCTCCCTCGAGCATCCGTGCCAGCCAGTAGAGTCCGGCGTCGGCATCGCTGCCGCGGATGCTCTTGATGAGGGCGCTGGCACAGTCGTAGTGGGTGTCGCCCGCGTCGTATCGGAGGGCCTTCCGCTGCACGCTCTCGCGGGCGAGGTCGAGCGTGAAGACGAGCGGCCGCGCGGCGCTCGACAGGACGCCGATCTCCAGGGCGCCGAGCGCCCGTCGCGCGTCGCCGTCGGCCGTCTCGACGAGAAACTCGCGGGCCTCGGGCGTGAGCGCGACCTGCTCGGCGCCGAGTCCATGCTCCCGGTCGGCCACCGCGCGGTCGAGGATCGCCGCCACGTCGTCGCGGCCGAGGCTCTCCAGTTCGAAGATCCGGCTTCGGCTGACGAGGGCGCTGGTGAGGGCGAAGAACGGATTCTGCGTCGTGGCGCCGATGAGCGCGATGACGCCGCTCTCCACGTCGGGCAGGAGGACGTCCTGCTGGGCCTTGTTGAAGCGGTGGATCTCGTCGATGAACAGGCAGGTCCGCTGGCCGTCGTCCTCGAGCCGGCGCCGGGCGGCGTCGAGCACGTCGCGGACGTCCTTGACGCCGGAGGCAGTGGCGGAGAGCTCGACGAACCGGCGCTTCGTCTCGCGGGCGATGATTTCGGCCAGCGTCGTCTTGCCGACCCCGGGCGGGCCATAGAGGATCACCGAGCCGAGCCGGTCGGCCTCGATGAGCCGGCGCAGCAGCGTTCCGGGGCCGACGATCTTCGCCTGCCCGACGTAATCGGCCAGCCGCCGGGGCCGCATCCGCGCGGCGAGCGGGGCGGCGCGGGCGAGGTTGGCGGCGCGCGAGGCGGCGAACAGGTCGGGCATCGTGGTCGGCTCGTGGGTCCACCCGCCGACGTGACACGCGGACGGCGGGGCAGACGGAATGTCTTCCCCTCATCGTACCCGATGCAGGAACGACGCCCGTGCGGACGTGCCGCCGCTCAGTCGAGCTCGAGCTGCTGGAGGAAATCGTCGAGCTCGCGGCGGGCCGCCTGCTCCTTCTGGATCAGTACGGTGATCTCCTTCCGCAGCACGTCCACCCGGTCCTCCTGCTCCGTCATCTTGCGGACGTACTTGAGATACAGCTCGTTGTTCCGGTCCAGGTTTCCCATGTTCTGCCGGAGACGGTTCTGCTCCTGCTCCACCACCTGGATCTCACGCTCCTTCTCCTGCTTCGTCCGCACGATCTCCTCGATCCCACGCTTCTTCGCCAGCACCTGCCCGAGCGCGTCCTTGACCCGCTGGCTCGGCACCTTGCTCTGCACGAAGATTCCGATCTGCCCGGCGTCGATGTTGGACAGCGCGATCCGCTGCTCCCCCGGCTGCTCCTCCACCACCTCCAAGGTCGCCGGCTTCCCCGGCTCCGCCAGCACCGCGAACCGGTAGCGATCGCGGGTCGTCTCCGCCGTCTTCTCCGGCGCCACGAGCTTCCAGTTGCCCCCGTCACGCGGATGCTCCACCAGCATCTTCACCGGCTTAGACCCCGAGTTCTTGATCTCGAAGACCTTCTTCCGCGTCGCCTTCCGCGTGACCACCAGCGTCCCCTTCACGATCTTCACCGCCAGCATCTCGTCGGCCTGCGACTGGGTCCGCGGGTTCACCTCCACGTCCAGGTCGATCGCGTAACTCAGGAGCCGCTCGCTGCCGGGCGCCATGTCCTCGACTCGCGAGTCGCCCGCGTAGCCCCCCGCCTCGAACACGGTCAGCGGGCCCTGCATCAGATTCAGCTTCGTCGAGTTCACCAGCCGCAGCCCGGCCAGCGGGTGCTTCGCCAGCACCCGCTCGTCGTAGATCGCGACCTTCTCCACCTCCACACCCTCCGCCACGATCGGCAGCATCGCCGACCGCTGCCGGTCGATCGTCACGGGCCTCTCGATCTCGTAGCGGAACAGTTCGCCGAGGTTCTCGCCCGCCGCCAGGCTGCGGATGCTCTCGGCGGCGGAGAACATGTCCTTGGCTTGCTGCGCGCGTCTCCTGGTGTCGCTGGTTTCGTTTTCTTGTTTCGCAGCACCTTTATCGGCCTCTTTTCCACCACCGCCGCCGCCGGCGATTCGGCTGGCCTTCGCCGCCAGCGGCGATTCGGCTGGCCTGCCCTTACCTTCGGCCCGGCCGAACTCCCGCTCGGCGTCCACCAGATCCTGCCCGTAGACCTGCGGGAGGAGCGACGCATACAGCTCCGGCACGACCCGCGGCCGGGGCACGTACAGCGGCTGGTAGAGGTCCATCGTGAACGAGATCGGCCGCCCGCTCACCAGCGACATCCGCACATCCTTCCAGTCCTGGTCCGTCGTGTTCTCCACGATCGCCCAGCCCTGGAGCCGGGCCTTTGTCCGCTGCTCGCCCGCCGCCGGCTCGTCCAGCACCAGCCGGTAGCTCGTCTTCCAGAGCGGTGACTCCTGCACGTAGCCCACCCGCACGTTCCGCTGACCCTTCCCCGTGAATTGCAGCACCACCGACTTCTTGTCGTTGTCGTGCCCCAGCGCCAGCACCGCGAGCGCCTTTTCCAGCTCCCCCTGCAGCCGCTTGTCCACGAGCCGGATCTCGGTGATCGCGTCGAGGGCCAGCGTCCGCAGGCCGCCCGCCGTGAGGAGCGTCAAAAATTCCTTCTCGACCGTCTGCTTCTCGCCCGCGGGAACCGTGCGCCGCTCCACGCCCACGATCGTCCCCGCCATCCGGTTGGCGGCGTCGAGTTCCACCTTCTCGCCGCGCAGCCGGCCGATGATCTGCCCCAGCGACGGATTGTCGGTGAGGTTCACCGCGAACGTCCCCAGCGTCTTCGTGATCGGATCGCGGGAGGCGTAGCTCACCGTCGAGACGCTCCCGCCGTCGAGGTCCTCCAGCACCATGCTCTTGAGCAGGTCGTTGACGTCGGCCGCCGGAAACTTCATCTCCACCATCGCGTCATCGGTCACCTTCCCCGTGTGCTGGAAGAAGCCGACGCCCGACGTGAACAGCGCCACCCGCTCCAGCGGCAGCCGGTCGGCGCCCGACTGCGGCTCGGCACCCACGGTCATGCTGCACGCCAACGCCAGACCGGCGGCGAGGAGGCAGTTCGAAGTGGCTGACATGATGAAACTCCTCGGATGATGACGGTCACGATCGACGGCGGGCCACGCGCCCCGACGATGCCTTCGCTCCCCGGCCGGGGCCGGTTGCACGCACACGGGGACCCGACAAGGTCACCCAGCCGGTTGGACGCCCGGGCCCGGAAAAAAGTTCCCGGGCGGCCGAGCAGTCGGCGCACGGCATGAAATCGGCGCCCGGCGCCGATTGACCCAGGCCCCATGAATGCACACTGCCGACGTATAGTCGTGGCATGCATGAATCGACTCCCCCGCAGCCCGAGCCGAATCACGAGACGCAGGAGGGCGTCGCCGCTCGCGCTCAGGACCGGTCGTCGTGGCCCGTCTGGATCGGGCGGGTCGGCGGCCCGCAGCCCCGGGCCGATTACTCCGCACTCACCCCCTCGCAGCGGATCGAACTGTGCTGGGAGGCGACCAAGCAGGCGTGGGCCCTGACCGGAAGGGAACTGGATGAATCCGCATTTTGTCGAGATTCTGAAAGCCTTTCGCGACGAGGGGGTTGAGCACCTCGTCATCGGCGCTCATGCACTGGCCGCCCACGGCCACGTGCGGGCGACGCTCGACATCGATATCTGGGTCAGGCCCACGGAGGAGAACGCAGGCCGCACGTGGCGGGCCTTGAAACGGTTCCGGGCACCGCTTTCCGAAATGAAGCAGGGCGATTTCGCCGAGCCGCTTGTGCTCCGGCACACCCCGACTGGTCAGCGCAGAGCGGTTAGCGGAATCGTCACCGAGTTGACCGCCGCGCCGCTCTCGTCGCGGATCGCCAGCGTCAGCCGGGGCCCGCCGCCGCCGGCCGGCTCCCAGTCGATCTCGATCGTGCCGAAGTTGACCGTGCGGCAGATCGCGCCGAGGCGGGTCGCGTTCGGCTCGTGCTCCAGCCCCGGGGCCCGCTCCTGGTTGAAACTGCTGGCGGTCAGGTCGTAGAGCGGGTAGCCGAGCGCCTCAGGCCCCGGCGGGATGCGGCTGATCTCACCGGCATGCCGGTCGCCGCTGACGACGATCACGCCTTCAGACCGCGCGTCGCGCAGGAGCTTGAGCAACCGGGCCCGCTCGGCGGGAAAATTGCCCCAGTGCTCGTAATGATGCTCGATCGACGCGAGCTGGATGCTGGAGAGAATGATCCGGATCTCGGCCGGTTCCCGGACCGCCGCCGCGAGCCATTCCCACTGCGCGGCGCCGAGCACCGTGGCGTCGGGATCGTCGGTCGGCCGATAGGGCCCGTCCCCCTTCACCCGCTCGGCCGCAGGCAGAATGGCGAGCGGCGAGCGATGAAAGCGGGTGTCGAGGCAGATGAACTGCACCCGCCGTCCCGGCGGGCCAACCGTCAGGGTCCGGTAAATTCCCTCCTGCCGGCGCAGCGGGGCGTCGGCCGGCACGCCGAGAAAGTCGAGGAACACCTGCTGCGACTCCCGCCGCCTGGGGTACTCGCGGCCCGCATCGTTGGCGCCGTAGTCGTGATCGTCCCAGACGGCGACGAGTGGCACGGCGCGACGGACCGCGGCGAACCCCTCGTTGGCCGCAAGCAGCGCGTACTTGTCACGCAGCACCTGCATGTCCTCGGTGTCACCGTAGACGGTGTCACCGAGGAGCAGGAGCACGTCCGGGCGGAAGTCGCCGACGGCCTTCCAGATCGGCTGCGGTCGATTCTGCCGGATGCAGGAACCGGCCGCGATCCGGTGGAGCGTCCGCGCCGGATCGAGGTCGGCGGCCCGCGTCTCGGGCATGACGGGAATCAATGCGGTCACAAGAAGCGCTGCGACGAGCCGGACCGCGATCGTCCGCCGACTGCGACGGCCTGATCGGCACGCCTGTCCTGCCCCTGGGGTCCGTCCTGCCGCTGCGGCCAGCCGTTCATCCATTCCAGACGAACTCGATCGCCGCATCGATCTCGGGATGGATGCTCTCGTGGACGGGGCAGGACAGCCCGGCCTTTTCCAGCACCGCCCGCTGCGGGTGATCGGCCGGCAGCGGCACGGTGATCGTCGTCCGCAGGGCGGCGATCCGGCGCGGCGGGGCCTGCGTCATCTCCTTCACCGTCTCGGCCCGCATGCCGGCGAGTTCGATGCCGTGCCGGGCAGCGACGATCCCCATGATCGTCATCACGCACGATCCCAGCGCCGCCGCCACGAGATCGGTGGGCGAGAACGCCTCCCCTTTGCCGTGGTTGTCCACCGGCGCGTCGGTCAGCACGACCGCGCCGGAGGGCCCGTGCTCGGCGCGGCAACGCAGGCCGCCCTCGTAGGTGCTCGTGATCCGGACCATGCAGGACGACTCCGTGGGAAAACCGGGGCGCGGGGGATGAGCCGACCGGATTCTACACGCCAGCCGCACGTCTCGCCGCCGGCGGACTACCATTTTGCATCCGCCGGGCAGCCATGCCCCGCCGGCGTCACCCCCGGAACACCGATGGGATTCCGTTCGCTCAAGTCCTGCGTCGAGGCGCTGCGTGCCGAGGGGCAGGCGGTGATCGTGGAGCACCCGGTCGATCCGCACCTCGAGATCGCCGAGATCCAGCGCCGGCTGTTTCATGCGAACGGCCCGGCCGTGCTGTTCACCAGGCCGCGCGGCTCCGCGTTTCCGGTGCTCATCAACCTCTACGGCACGAAGCCGCGGATCGAGCGGATCTTCGCCGACACGCTCGACCGGGTGCGGCGGCTGGTGGAACTGAAGATCGACCCCACGGCCGCCCTGCGTCGGCCGCTCCGCTACTGGCGCAGCCCGCTCGACGCGCTGACGACGCTGCCGCGGCATGTTCGCTCGGGCCCCGTGCTCGGCGGCCGCGTTCCCCTTTCCAGCCTCCCGCAGGTCGTGGCCTGGCCCGGCGACGGCGGCCCGTTCATCACGCTGCCAGCGGTCTACACCGAGCACCCGGATCAGCCGGGAACGGCCCGGTCGAACCTCGGCATGTACCGGGTGCAACTGGCCGGCAACGACTATCTTCCCGACCGCGAGATCGGACTCCACTACCAGCTCCACCGCGGCATCGGCGTCCATCATGCCGCGGCGCTGGCCCGCGGAGTACCGCTCAAGGTGGCGATCTTCGTCGGCGGCTCCCCGGCGCTGGCGGTCTCGGCGGTCATGCCGCTCCCCGAAGGTCTCCCGGAACTCACCTTCGCCGGCGCCCTCGCCGGCCATCGGATCCCGATGATCCGGCGCCCCGGCGGCCCCGCCATCTATGCCGACGCCGACTTCGTCATCGAGGGAACCGTCGAGCCGGGCCGGACCAAGCCCGAGGGCCCGTTCGGCGATCACCTCGGCTACTACGCGCGGCGGCACGAGTTTCCGCTGCTCACCGTGGACAACGTCTGGCATCGGCCGGGGGCGATCTGGCCGGTGACGGTCGTCGGTCGTCCGCCGCAGGAGGACACGCTCTTCGGCTGGCTGGTGCACGAACTCACCGGGCCCGTGATCCCCACCGTGCTGCCCGGCGTGACGAGCGTGCATGCGGTCGACGCCTCGGGCGTCCATCCGCTCCTGCTCGCCGTGGGCAGCGAGCGCTACCTGCCCTGGAAGCGGGCCGACCGGCCGGCCGAGCTGCTCACGCAGGCCGCGGCGATCCTCGGCCAGGGGCAGTTGTCGCTCGCCAAGTACCTGTTCATCGTCGCCGGCGGCGACGCGCCGGGCCTCGACGCCCACGACATCCGCCCGTTCCTCGCCCATCTCCTCGCCCGGGCCGACTGGCGGCGCGATTGCCATTTCCACACCGAGACCACGATCGACACGCTCGACTACTCGGGCACGGGCTTCAACGCCGGCTCGAAGCTCGTCGTCGCCGCCCGCGGCCCGGCGATCCGTGAGTTGCCCGTCTCGCTTCCGGCCGGCTCGAGCCTGCCCGCCGGCTTCAGCGGCCCGCGGGTCTGCCTGCCCGGCGTCGTTGCCGTCTCCGGACCGCGGATCGAACCGCGGCCACGGCTCGACGCGGAGGGGGACGAGGCGATCTGGTCGCTCGCCGCCGCGGCCCCGTGGGGTGCCGACATCGAGCGGTTCTGCGCGGCGATCGGCCCCGACCATCCGCTGCGGGCGTTCCCGCTCGTCGTGATCGTGGACGACGCCGACTTCGCGGCCGGGACGCTCGAGAATTTTCTCTGGCTGACGTTCACCCGGTCGAATCCCGCCCTCGACGTCCACGGCGTCGAGGCGTTCACGCTCCACAAGCACTGGGGCTGCCGCGGCCCGCTGGTCATCGACGCCCGGCTCAAGCCGCACCATGCGCCGCCGGTCGAGGAAGACCCGGCGGTCACGGCCCGGGTCGATGCGCTGTGCGCCTCAGGCGGCCCGCTCGCCGGCCTCGGGCTGTGATACAGAATTCCTATACTGCTCGCGCATCGACCGAGCGTCCCGAATCGATTCGCGGACGGGGCTGCCCGTGCCACCGCAGTCGGTCGGAGGCACGCCCAGGAGTCCGGGGTGCTTTGCCTGCACCACAAGACGCACCATGACGCACGAGGCGATATCGGCAAAGTCCCCCGGCGACGAGCATGCCTCCGACCGGCTGCCCCGTGCGAGGTGCACGTGTGAGCCGCATACGCCGCCGCGGCTACTCGCGAAACTCGTCGTCCACCGCCTGTGTCCTATAGAGCGGGGCGTGCCGGTAGGTGACCTCGAGGATCAGCGTCGCCAGCGCCGTCGTGTAGAGCCGGCCGCCCTGGCTGCCGCCATGGCCACCACTCACGCCGTCATACCAACTCCCCTTCTCGTGCCCCTCCTGGACCTGCGCCGCAAGCAGCAGGGCCGTCATCTTCTCGTTCCAGGTGGTCCACGCGTCCCCCCCCATGTGATGCATGACCTGCGTCGCGTAGGAGTCGTAATACAGGTCCTGCGAGGGGCCCTTCCGGGCCAGTTCCGCCACGCCGCGGGCGAGCGCCGGGTGATCCTTCTTCCAGCCGAGGTACATCCGGCAGAGCAGGCCGACGGCCGTTGTGCCGATGCCCGTATGGTGATCGGCTGCGGTGTAGCCATAGGTCGCCCCGCTGTCCGACGAAACCGAGTCGAGAAACTCGGAGGCCTTCTTGATCGTCTGCGGGCTCACCTGCAGGTAGGCCATGTGGCCGCTCTTCAGCGCCATGATCTGCCAGCCGACCGCCGACGTATCGCCGGGCTGCCGGGGCGTGTACCGCCAGCCGCCACCGACCGGATCCTGGGCCTGCATGATGAAGTTCAGCGTGGCCTGTGCCGGTGCCTGCAGCCGCTCGTCCTGCGACATGCCGTAGGCCTCCGAGAGGACGATCGCGGCGAGACCCTGCACGTACATCCCGTGCCCGCCACCGGCATAGATCTGGCCCTGCTGTGCCAGCGCCCGTCTGGCAAGCACATCCAGCCCGGCGCCGATCTGCTTCTTGTAGGGTCCTTCCTTGTGCGTGTAGCCGCGGCCGAGAAAGGGAAGCAGGGCCAGCGCGGTGGCTGCGGCGGCATCTTCGTAGCTTCCGTTCCGCGAGCACTTGCCCCGGCAGGACGGGCACGCGTCGAGCCGAAAGCTCCAGCTGCCGTCGGGCATCTGGTGGGCGGCCAGCCACTCGAGCGCCCGGTCGACGGCCGCCTCCGTGACGGGGTTCGCCCTCCCGCGGCGGTTCTGGCGGCCGGTGAACCCGTCGTTGCCGGCGGGGCCGACGCCAGGACCGGTCGAGGGGCCACTACCATCCAGGCCAGTCATTCCCTCCGGCAGCCCGGGGAGCAGGCTCTCCACGTCGGCAAATCCCGCGGTCACGGGCGGCTCGGCCGGGAACGTTGACAGGCTGCTCTCCAGCAGGGTGGGGCTGTCGGTCAGCGACGCCGCCGGTGTCGGCTCCGGGATCACCGGCCGCGGCAGCGGCGCGTCGAATTCCGTCGGGAACGGATCTTCCTCCGCACCGCGGGCGATGATGTCCGTCGCCTTCGGCTTGTCGTCCGGCCGGCTGACGAAGAGAGCCAGCATCAGCAGCACCACGATGTGCAGGAGCAAACTCACCGCCCACGCGGGGGTCTGCCGGCGCAGGGCCGCTGTATCGATGAATCCCGCGTCCTCGGCAGGGACCGCGACGGGCACGGGCCGCGAGCGCGATGCTGATCGCCGACCCTCGGCGGCCCGCCGGGACGGCAGCGGGCGGCACTCTGACTGGCCGCGGGGCAGCGGATCGATGGCACTCGACATGGCCGGGGCCTCCGTTTCCCGTTCCTTCGTGCGCAGCCCGACGGGCTATTCCCGATCCGCCCCGGACCGGACTCTCCGCACGCAGCCCGCCGACCAGCCGCGCCCGCAGCGGAGACCACGGAGATGACCGTGGTCGGTGGGAGTGCCGCGGGAAGCGGGACGCCGAACGGCCGGCAACCCAGCCACGGTCAGCCGATGTCGTCGTCGCTCTCGGTGGCGCAGGCGTCGGCGTAGGGGTCGCGGATGCAGGCCATCTCCGCGTACCCATCGTCGTCGTCATCGACGTCGCAGACGAGCGACAGAAGGGCGTTCTTCTCCGACTCGGAGATCTCGGCCCGGCGAAAACTGCGGACGATCTCCGCCACGGGATCGACCGCCGCGTCACAGAGCGTGACGCTCACCCGGCCGGTCATCACCTGCCCGCGCAGACCGGCGACCCGTTTGCAGAATGCCTGCAGGTCCTCGCGATCCATCGCACGCTCCCGGAATCTCCGGGCCCTCCGTTGCCGTCCGCCCTGCCCTTCTGGCCGCGCCGCTGACTCGAAGTTTGCGCGGCGAACGTTAGGGGCTTGTACGGATGGCGTGAGAAATTGGTTCGGACCCCGGGCAGCGGCCCCGGCCCCGGCCGTCGCGCGGCCGTCTTCACGGGCCCCGATTCACGCCCCGGCGAGGTCGAGCGTGAACGACTCCCCCGCGCGAAACACCCCGCTGACCGGGTCGTAGACCCGACGATCGGCGGTCAGCCGGCTGCCGGCCACCGTGTAGCGGTTGTAGCCGTGGCTGCGGGAGTCGGTCGTGCTGCCGACGCAGATCACCGGAAACGGCGCCACCTGCGGATCGTCGAGCCGGTAGGGGCGGTGCTGATGGCCGTGCAGCCAGAGCCCCACGCCGCCACGGCGGGCGACGGCGACGAGGTCGGCCACGTCCCGCAGGCCATGGTGCGGTTTCTCGGGCCGGCCATCGGGCCCGGCCGCGGGATAGTGCGTGACGAGCAGACGCGGACCGGGCTCGAGTTCCCCGAACAGCCGCTCGAGACGGTCGAGCTGGGCCCGGCCCACGAGGCCGCTGGCATCGGTCGGCCGGCGATGGCCCCGGCAGGAGTTGACTCCGACGAGCCACAGGTGGCCGACCTGCTGCGCGAACGGATAGGTCGCGCCGTTGATCCGCCGGCCGGCCTGCCAGGGGGCGAAGCAGCGTTCGAACGCACCGCGGACCTCGTCGGCCGGCGTGTAGTAGTCGTGGTTGCCCGGCACGGCCAGCCCGGCGAGCGGGGCGGCGGCGTGGACGCCGAGCAGCCGTGCCGCCCGCTCCATCTCGGCGGCCAGGCCGAGGGCCGTTGCGTCTCCGGAAAAGATCAGCCGATCGGGCGGCTCCCCGCGGCAGTCGGCAGCGAGGGCCGCGAGGATCCTCTCACAGTGGACAAAAAACGTGCCGCGTCCGAGCAGCCGCAGATTGACCCAGCCGGTGATCCGCTTGGAAAAAAAATCACCCGTCCGCCACCGGGCCCCGGCCGCCGCCACGTGAACATCGCTGACATGCACCAGCCGGACCGGGCGAAGTGGCGTGGGCGTCATGGCATGGGCGACCCCGGCACGCGGCCCAGAATCGGACGCAGACGGCTCAGGCCGAGATCGAAGCGATGCGGATCCTCGTCGCCAGCGCCCGATGCCCCGTCCGGCGCCGATAGTTCTTCCGGCGCTTGAACTTCTGGACGTAGATCTTCTCCCCCTGCACGAGGCCGAGCACCTCGGCCTTCACCGACGCCCCCTTCACCTTCGGCTTGCCGAGCGTGAGTTTGCCGGCGTCGCTGACGGCGAGCACGTCGGCGAACACGACCTCGCTTCCGGCCGGCAGCGGCGTGCCGTCGTCTGCATGGCGGAAGTCGATCTGCAGCTCCTGCCCCTCGCGGACCGTGTACTGCCGGCCGCCGTCGACGACGACGGCGTAGCGGTGGCCCGCGCCCGCCATGCTGGCGGCGCTGGGGCTGGTGGCGGCTTGCGAAGCGTCGGGGCTGGATGCCTTGGCCATGATTCGAATCCGGTACGGGAAAACGTGGGAAAATGCCGCCCGTGGCGGGTCGCGAAGACTACCACGCCGCCGGCCGCGGGTCGAGTGGGGCCTCGATTCGGCCCCGTTCGACCCGCGGCGGCAGGCGTTTCAGCCGCTGGCCGCGTCAGGGAAACCGCACCGGCCGGCCGGCCGTGTCCCAGGCCTCGATCACGAGGTGCTCGGGGGAGACGCCGTCCCGGCCGTCGACGTGGAGCTGGATGTGGGTCTCGTCCTCGAACTGCGTGATCTCGCGCCGCTTCCGGTTGTTGATCCAGGTCGCGACCTCGTCGTGGACCGTGACGTTGAGCCGGGTCACGTCGTCGCGGATGGCGGAGAGCTGCAGCGTCCGCATGACCTCGATCGCCATGCTCTCGGCCGTCTTCACGATCCCCGTGCCGGTGCAGGTCGGGCAGTCGCGGAAGATGCTCTTCCGCAGCGAGGGCCTGATCCGCTGCCGCGTCATCTCCACGAGGCCGAATGGGCTCGTCCGCAGGATCTTGGTCCGGGCCCGGTCGCGCTTCATGGCGTCGTGGAGCGCCTTCTCGACCCCGCGCCGGTACTTCTCCTTGCGCATGTCGATGAAGTCGTTGACGATCACGCCGCCGAGGTCGCGGAGCCGGAGCTGCCGGGCGATCTCCTTGGCGGCGATGAGGTTCATCTGGTAGGCGTTCTCCTCCGCGCTCTTCTCGGTGCGGAACGAGCCGGAGTTGACGTCGATCGCCACCAGCGCCTCGGTCTGGTCGATGACGATCGACCCGCCCCCCTTGAGCGGCACCTTCCGCTGGTACATCTTCCCGATCTCCTCCTCCAGACCGTAGCGGTGGAAGAGCGGCTCCTTGCCCTCGTAGAGCTGGAGCCGCTCGGCGTACTTCGGCATCACCAGCTCGAGAAACTCCTTGGCCCGCTCGTAGGCCGCCTGCTCGTCGATCAGGATCCGCCCCACGTCCTCCGTGAACATGTCACGGATCGTGCGGATGATCATGTCGCTTTCCTGGTAGATGTCGATCGGCGCCGAGAACTTCCGCATCCGGCGGACGATGCTCTTCCAGAGATTGAGGAGGTAGGCCATGTCGCGGGCCATCTCCGACTTCGTCCGCTCCGTGCCCGCCGTGCGGACCACGAACCCGACCCCCTTGGGCGGCTTGAGGTCGAGCATGATGTCGCGGAGCACCCGCCGGTCGCGCTCGTCGTCGATCTTCTTGGAGATCCCGACCCGGCCCAGCGGCGGCATGAGCACGAGGTACCGGCCGGGGATCGAGATGTAGGTGGAGAGCGTCGGCCCCTTGGTGCCGAAGCCCTCTTTGATCACCTGCACGAGGACCTCGTCGCCGCGGCGGAGGATGTCCTGGATCGGCGGCTTGACCCGGGGCCGATCGCCGATCCGCGGCTTGCGCCGGGTGGCGGTGCGGGCGGCGGCATCCCCGTCTCCCTCGGCTCCGGCCTCGCCCGCCCGGCCGGGCGGCTCGGCGTCGAACGCCTTGTCGGGGTCGAGCCCTCCCTGCCGGTAGTACTGCGGCTCGACGTCGCTGATGTGGAGGAAGCCGTTGCGGCCGACGCCGAAGTCGACGAACGCCGCCTGGATCGAGGGCTCGATGTTGACGATCCGCCCCTTGTAGATGTTCCCCACCAGGTTGTCCTGGCTCGTCCGCTCGACGTACAGCTCCTCGAGCTGGCCGTCCTCGATGATCGCGATCCGGCATTCCTCCGGCTGCGACACGTTGATCAGCATCTCTTGTTTCATCCGTTTGTCCTTTCCTTGTGAACAGCTCTCCGGGCGTCGCCGTCTCAGGCGACCGTCCCGCCGAGCAGGCGACGCATCTGATCCCGGAGGAAGGCCTTGACCTCCCGGGCATCATCCATCGCCAGGGCCTTCTCGGCGACCAGGCGGCAATCGGCGACCGAAACGCTTCGGCACACCTGCTTGACCTCCGGGATGGCGCTCGCCGGCACGCTCAGCTGCCGCAGCCCCAGCCCCAGAAGCAGCTGCGTGTACATCACGCTGCCGCTCATCTGACCGCATACATTGGCCGGCACGCCGGCCTCCCGCGCCACGTCCAGCGACCGGCGCAACAGCCGGAGCACCGCCGGATCGCAGGCGTTGTACAGATCCGCAACCTCCTTGTTGCCTCGATCGACCGCCAGCGTGTACTGGATCAGGTCGTTGGTGCCGATGGAGACGAAGTCGACCTCCTTGATGAAGGCGTCGAGCATCATCACCGCGGCCGGGGTCTCCACCATCATTCCCACCGGCATGCGCGGATTGAAGGCGATGCCGTGCTCGGCGAGGTCCTCCATCACGTCGGCGAGCACCATCCGTGCCTGCCGCAGCTCGACGATCGTCGACACGAGCGGAAACATCACGCGCACGTCGCCGAGGGCGCTGGCGCGGAGGATGGCCCGGAGCTGGGTGCGGAACATCGGCAGCTTGCGGAGCGAGAGCCGAATGCTCCGCAGCCCGAGGCACGGATTCCGCTCCTCCTCGGGCGTGGTCTCGGTGTGCATCTTGTCGGCACCGAGGTCGAGCGTGCGGATCACGACGGGCTTGCCCCCCATCGTCTCCACCACCGCCCGGTAGGCCGCGAAGTGGTCGTCCTCGGTCGGCTCGCGCCGCGAGGTGAGGTAGAGAAACTCGGTGCGATACAGGCCGATGCCGTCGCAGCCGCGGGCCAGGCAGTGCTCCGCCTCGCTGGGAAACTCGATGTTGCCGGTGATCTGCACGCGGACGCCGTCGGTGGTCTCGGCGGGCAGGTCGCGGAGCACGTCGAGCCGGGCGGCGGCCGTCCGCGCATCCTCCAGCTCCTGCCGGTAGCGGGCGATCGTCTCCTCGTCCGGCTGCAGGATCACGACCCCCTGGTTGCCGTCGAGGATCACCGGCTCTCCGCCGGAGACGTCGGCCAAAAACGGCCCGATCCCCACGACGGCCGGGATCTCCAGCCCCTCGGCCACGATGGCCGTGTGGCTCCCGGGGCCGCCGAGCTCGGTGGCGAATCCCTTCACCAGCCGACGGTCGAGGTTGGCCGTCTCGCTGGGGGTGAGGTTGTGGGCCAGCACGATCACCGGCTGCGAGATCGAGGCCAGCGTCTCGCGGCGCTGGCCGAGCAGGTTGCGCAGCAGGCTGCGCTCGATGTCGTGGATGTCATGGGCGCGCTGGGCGATGTGGTTGTCGAGGTTCTGGAACGCCTTGGCATACCGGCGCAGCGTCCGACTCACGGCGTACTCAGGCCACCAGTTGCGGTCGCGGACGGCGCTCGTCAACTCCTGCTGAAGCCGCTCGTCGTGCAGCATCGCCAGATGAGCCTCGAAGATCGCGGCATACTGCTCGCCGAGCTCGGCGCGGATGGCGTCGCGATTGCGCTCGATCTCCTGGGCCGTGTCGGCGATCGCGGCCCGCAGCCGGGCGAGCTCGGTGTCGACGGCGCTGCGCTCGACGAACCGGCGCGGGATCCGGAATCCCTCGCTGTCGAGGACAAAGGCCTCGCCGATCGTGACGCCGGGGGAGACGGCGATGCCCTGGAGTTTCAGCATGGGGCACCTGCCACGCGCCGGCAGCGGAGACCCCGCCGGGAGATCGCGCCGCGGGCCCGACCGGCACGGGCCAAAACGGCCGTGGAGACGGAGCGGAGCAGGCGATCGGAATCCCGGGGGGGTCGCGCCAGGCGGGGAGGAGCGGCTCCTGTGTGTTGTCTCAAAGGTCGGGGACCGCCGCGGGCGGGGGCCGGGTCCGGCCCCCTGCCGCCCGGAGGCGGTCAGGAATCATTCGGTTCCGAAGGTTCGTCGTGTTCGTCAAAGCGGCGATCGAACAGGCTGCCGATCGCCTCTAGGGCGGCCTGGGCATCGGGCCCCGTCGCCTCCACCACCAGCCGTGTGCCCGCCTCGGCCGCGAGCGTCAGCACGTCGAGGATGCTCTTGCCATCGACCCGCTGGGCGGCGGCCACCAATTCGATCCGCGACTGCCAGCGCCGCGCCTCGCGGGTGAGCAGGGCCGCGGGTCGGGCGTGCAGCCCGTGCCGGTTGGAAACGACGACCTCGCGGGAGAGCGTGTCGCCGGTCACCCCGGCCTGATTCAGTGCGGCCTGATTCAGTGCGGCCTGATTCAGTGCGGCCTGATTCAGTGCTTCTTGGTTCAGTGCTTCTTGGTTCAGTGCTTCTTGGTTCATGGACGGTGTCACGAAGCCACGCCGTGGCTGTCCGCCTCCTCGAGCAGCGACTGGATGTCGGCCGGACCGTGGGCGGCTTTGAGGAGCCGGCAGAAATGGTCGTCCCGCAACTGCCGCGAAATGTTCTCCAGCGCCCGGAGGTGATCGCCGGGGCGGTCCGGCGGGGACACGAGCAGGAAGAACAGCTGCACGGGCTCGCCGTCGAGGCTCTCGAAGTCGACCCCCGCGGGGCTGACGGCGACGGTGCCCACGAGCCGGCTCACGCTCGGGTGCTTGGTGTGAGGTACGGCCACGCCGCGGCCGATGCCGGTGCTGCCGAGGTCCTCGCGCTTCATGATCGCCTTGACGATCCCCTCCAGGTCGCCCGCCGCGATCTTGCCTGCATCGACGAGCGCCCGGGCCATCTCCCGAATGACGCCCTCCTTGCTGGAGGCATCGATCCGCGAACGGATGGCTTCGGGGGCGACGAAGTCTGAGAATTTCATGCGTGGCTGCGTCCAGCGTCCGTGGGGCTGTGTGGTGGATCCGGTGGGCGGATGTGCGAGGTGTCGGTACCGGCGCCGATGGGCCGGTCAGGAATGCCGGGATGTCTGGACGTGTTTGTGGTCGCGGACCTTCTCCTTGTGCTTCCGCAACTGCTGCTCCAGTTTCTGCACCGCCCCGTCCACGCTCCGCCACAACTGCGCCGCGGCCTCGTGGCTGACCATGTCATGGTAGTGCTCGGCGGAGGCGACGATCTCGACGCTCGGCTGGTTCGAATTCTGCAGGTCCACAGTGACGTTGAGGGCCGTCAGCCGGTCGAAGTACCGCTTCAGCCGCGAGACCTTGGCCACGACCTTCGACTGTGATGCCGGGCTCAAATGCCCGTGCCGCGAGGAAACGTTGATCTGCACCCGCTTGTCCTTTCCGTCAAAGATCCTGCGGAGGTCCGTCAATGATCCGGGAAGGCCCGGCACTGATCCGGGGGAGGCCCCCGGCGAGGATCGACTGCCGATTGCACCGGCGACCGCCACCGGAGGCGGCCCCGGCAATCGAGGCCGCATACCTGAACTGACGCAGCATATCACCCGGTTCGGGCCGCCGACAAACCGCGGCCGCAATCACCGCGTGCCGTGCGGATTCGAGCCGCTTCCGCCGGTCACGGTCAGGGATTCGCCGCGCCGGGGCGGCGAATCCGCCCCGCCTCCACCTGCTTCCGCCACCAGCCGACGGCGTCGCCGCGCAGCTGCTCCGACCAGTCCGGGTCGAACCGCGAGCGGATCGGGTCGGCCTGCGGGACGATCGCGTTGAGATTCCGCCAGGCGTAGCGCCGGACGACGAGCTCCGGCGCGTCGAGCCCGTCCACGAGCCGGGCATCGGCACCGGCAGCGAGTTCGGCGTCGGTCACCCCCCGTGCCAAGGCGAAGACCTCCCGCCCCCGGCCGGCCGGGGCATGCGCCTCGAAGGCCTGTGCCAGCCGCTCCGCGGCGTTGACCCCGCGGGCCAGGGCCAGCGGAACCGTCGCCTGCTCGAGCGCGCGCCAGCGGCCGCTGCGCAGCCCTGCCGCGGCCGTCTCCGCACACAGCAGTTTGGCGAGTTCGTCGTACTCGCCCACGAGGGCCAGGGTGGCTGCCGCGAGGGCGCGGTTCTCCTCCCGGTCGCGTGGGTCGGCGGCGACGGCCCGAAGCGTCGTCTCCAACGGCCGGCCGCCTGCGAGCCGCGCCTGCATCGCGGCGGCAGCGGCCGCGTCGACGCGGTCGATCCGCGCCGGCGTTGCGATCCAGTCGAGATCGCGGCCCGGTCGCACGGCCGCCGCGTCGGGCTCCTGGCTGTCCCACGCCAGGCGCCGGCCGGCCTCCAGCAGCCCGTCGGCCGCAATCCCGATCAGGGCCGCATCGGGCGCGCCGCCGTCTGCCCGCGTCTGCCGCCAGCGGATGCCCGCGGTGGTGGTGATGATCGCGGCGCGCACGCGTGCGTCGCCCGCCTCCGCTCCGGGCGGGCGCTCCAGCAGGACTTCGACACCAACCGGCGTCCGCAGCCCGTCCGTGACGATACCCGACAGGCCTGCCGCCGTGAGTCCCAGCCGGGCGTCGGCGGCGGCGGCCCGGACCGTGGCCCGGCCGAACACCAGCTCCAGGCGCGGCGTACCGTCCGCATCCCGCGTCAGCGTCGCGCGGGAGTCAGGCTCCAGCCGGATCATGACTCCCGCCACGTCGAGTTCGGGCCGCGAAGCCGGAGGCGCGATCAGTTCCTCGCGGGCCGCAAGGCTGCTGGCCCGGGGCAGCGCGGCCCAGCCGGACGAACCGTGAACCGGATTCGCGTCTGCAGCCGGGGGACGATGCAGCAGCAGGCCCGGTCCGCTGACAAGCGCCGCCGGCACCGCGGGCGCCGCCGCGGCGGGATCGTCCGGAGCCGGCCGGCGCGGCGGCTCCACCACCGCTGGCCGCGCCGCGATCGCGAGCGCATCTCCCTGCGGCACCGTCGGCCGACCGGCAGCATCCTGCGGCGCGGCTGGGGCAGCCGGCTCGGGCGGCGCGGCCCCTGGCGCCGGTGCGGCCGGGCGGGTGGTCGTCGTGGCCGCGCTCATGGCAGGGGGCGTCGCGACACCTGCACCGGGGGCAGCCGGCGGCGCTGCAGGGGGCAGGACGGTGACCGCGGCCGTTGGCGGCTGGACTGGGGTCGGGACGTGGACTGGGGTCGGGACGGGCTGCGCCCCATCAGCGTCGGCCGGCGGGGCCGCCGGCTCGGCCGGCCGAGGCGGCGCGCGGTCCGGCGCGACGCCGGCTGGAGCGGGAGCATCGACTCGAGCCGGCTGCCCCGACTCCGGCGCGTTCACCGCCACACGACGCGGTTGGCTTCCGGTCGTGAGCGAGCGGACGAACACGGTCACCAGGCCGACGAGCAACACGATCGCGACTGCCGCCGAGATCCAGGCTTCCAGCGGCGCCCGCCGCGCTGGTCCCGTCGGCTTTGAACGCGGCCGGGCATGCCCGGCCGTCGGCTCGGCGGACGTCGGGGGCCCGTCGGCAACACTCGTGACCGCCTCCGATGGCCGCGACGCGACGTGGTCGCGAACCGCCGCCAACAGACGCTTGCACGTGGTCGCATCGATCGGTGCCGCCGCCTCGGCTTCGCGCGACATCTCCGCCAGCACCCCGTGGCAGGACGCCACTTCGGCAAGGTGCACGTCCGACTCGATGCAGATTCGCTCGAATGCCTCCAGCCTGTCTGCCGGCAGGCAGTTGTCGAGGTACTCGGCAACCGAGTTCGTATCGTCGGCGAGGCCCCGGGCATCGATCCGCGGAGCGGCCAGGGCGGCGTTCTCCACGACGTCCTGGATGCGGCGCACCAGGGTCGGCGCCACCGGGCTGGCGGCCACCTTGTCGGCGAGGACCTGCTGGTCCTCGGCGGAGAGCAGCCCGTCGAGCCAAGCGAGCAGGGTGCGCAGCGTCAGTCGCATCGGAACGTGATCTCCGGACTAGGACAGAGGCCGGGCGGACGCTCCGGCGGGACAGAGGCCGGGCGGACGCTCCGGCGGGACAGAGGCCGGGCGGACGCTCCGGCGGCCCACGCGCTCCCACTTATGAGTGGCGCCGGCGCCGGGATTTCGTGCAAAGCCCGTCCCGCGGCCCGCCCGGGCAAACGCCGGGGTCCGATCCAAGCCCGCGGGGGCTGCGTAGGATAGTGCGAACCGTTCACGAAGGCCCCCGGGATTCGGCTCCCGCCGGGGCTTGCCTGACATCCTTACTGGGGCGGTCCGCCGCTGCCCTGCCAGCCGCGGACCGAGGCCAGGGCACGATCCGATGGATACCTTCGCACCGACACGTCGCGCGAAACTGCTGTCGAACGCAGCGGGCTCGATCGAACTCGCCGAACTGCTCGTCGACGGCGCGGATCCACCTCCGGAGTCCGCCCGTCGGCTGCTCCGCCGGGCCCTCGCCACGCTCGCGGAACTCCCCGGCTCCGACCAGGCCGACCCGCAGTGCCTGCTTCTCGAGGGGGAGGCCCTGCGGGCCCTCGGTGAGTGGCAGGCGGCACTCGAGCCTCTCGCCGCGGCCGCGGCGGCCGGCCCGGCGCGGGTCGAGGCCGCGCTGGGGCTCGGCTGGTGCCTGAAGCGGCTCGGCCGCCTCGACGACGCCATCACGGCCCTGGAACGGGGGCGGACGGTGTCGCCGCAGCAGCCGATCCTGTTGTACAACCTCGCCTGTTACCACTCGCTGGCCGGCAACGTGCCGGCGGCCATCGAAAACCTGACCCAGGCGATCGCGCTCGATGCCCGGTATCGCGACCTCACGGGCAGCGAGCGCGACTTCGATCCAATCCGCGCCGACCCACGGTTCGTCGCCGTGACGTGCGTCATGGCCTGATCCGGCCGGTCGCGCTCCCCTGCACCGGACACGCCGCATGACCAGTCCGGCTCTCCAGGACGTGATCGCCCTGCTCGGTGCGCCGGCCGCCGGCAACCCGGCGCAGTATCTCTTCGAGCGGGCCATCGAGGCCGCCGCGCTCGACTGGCGGTTCGTCACGTTCGATGTCGATCCCGGCCGGCTCGCCGACGCCCTGGCCGGCGTCGCCGCCCTCGGCCTGCGCGGCTGTTTGCTGTCCGGTCCGCTGTGCAGCGCGGCTGCCGCGCTGCTGGCGGCCCGGACGCCGACGGCCGAGTTCGCCGGCGCCGTGAACCTCATCGCGCGCAAAGGGGACGGACTGGATGGCCACCTGACCGCCGGCCGCGGCGTCGTCGAGGCCCTGCGGTCCCACATCGATCCCGCCGGCTGCCGCGTCGCGATCTTCGGCACGTCGCCCGCCTGCCGGGCGACAGCCCTGGAACTCGCCCTCGCCGGGGCTGCCCGGATCCTGGTCTGCGACGCCGACCCCCTGCCCGCCACGGACCTCGTCGGCCGGTTGCGGTCGCTCGACACCGCGGCGGTGGACCTGCTCCCCTGGGGAGCGTCGGTCGAACTCCCGGCCGACATCGACATCCTCGTCGCCGACGGGCCGCCCGCCGCGCTGCCCGAGATCATGAACCTCGCACCCGACCAGGTGGCGGCCGGCCTGACCCTCGCCACCGAACCGACGCCATTTCTCCGCCGGGCCGGCCGCGCCGGCTGCTGCGTGGTGGATGGCCTGGAGGTGCACGCCGCCCGGACGGCGATCGACTTCCAGACGCTGTCGGGCATCGCGACCGACGCCGACATGCTGCGCGAGGCACTCGACGAGTTCCTCGCCTGAGCGGCCGCAAAAAAATCAGGGGGCGGCCGTCTCCGCGGTCTTGCCTCCCCGCGTCGTGAGCCGGCCGATCTTCAGCCGCAGAGCGGTGGCCGCCTCGCGGACGTCCTGAGCCGGGTCCTTCTCCAGCACCGCGATCGCCGTGACGATGGACTCCGCGGGCGCGACGCGGCCGGCATCGATGAGCAAGCCCGCCCCACGCAGCGCATTGACGACGATCACCACCCGCTTGTAGCGGCTGGCCTGGGCCTCCTCGTCACCGGGAGCGGCGGCGATGTCGGGGAGCGCGAGCATCTCGCCCAGCGTCTCCCAGGCGGCGACGTCGCCGCGCCGGGCGAGGCCGACGGCCGCGTTGTAGCGCACGTTGTCCGACTGGTCCACCAGCAGTTCCCGGAGCCGGGCGTTGCCGTCGTCGCCGGCGGCGACGCCGATGGAGTAGGCGGCCCTCGACCGCAGGGCCGCGTCCTCGGTCCGCGAAGCGGCGAGGAGCGCCGCGCTGACGGCGGCCGGGTCGGGAAACTCCCGGTTCGCCGCGTGCAGGTTCTCCGCCAGCACCGCGATCGCCTCGACGGCGGCCTGCGCGACCTGCGGGATGCCCGGATCGGCGATTCGAGCCAGCAGCGGTGCGGCCGCCTCGGGAACGGCGAACTCGCCCAGGGCCCGGCACAGGTAACCGCACAGCGTCCGCGCCTGCTCGCCGCCGTCGGTCGTCAGCCGGGGCCTGCCGCTGGCCACCTCGGCATCGAGAATGGCCGCGAGCTGGGTGGCGAGCGCCGGATCGTTCTTCAGCCGGGCCCCGTCCCTGCCGCGCAGGTCGTTGGCGAAGTTCAGGGCCGCGTGCCAGCGGCCCTCGGTGTTCCGCTGCAGCGCCTTGAGGGACGCCTGCGGGTCGTTGCCCAGGTGTGCCAGCCAGTAGAACGCCAGGTAGACGCAGACGATGATCCCCACGATCACCGCGGGGACGAGAAACAACTGCACGAGGAAGCCCGCGTTGGGGGGCTCGACCGGGGGCAGGGTGTCGTCTGCGGAGAGCGGGCGACGCGGCAAATCGCTCATGGTATCGTGCACTTCCTCGGGCGTGACGGGCGGCGGTCCGGGATCGACGGGAGGATTCTAGTCCGCGTCGCGCGGGTGTGCAGACGTCAGGCCCGGCCGCCGGCGGGCCCGGCATCGATTCCTGCGACGAGCTCCCTGTGTATCCCAGCGTCGAAACCGCGAACGAACGGCCGACGATCCGCTTCGAGCCGCGGACTCCGGCGGACTGGCTGCCTGCCACGTGCGACGGCGTCACGGAGAACCTCGCCCTTGACGAGGCGCTCCTCGAGGAGGCCCACGAAGGCCTCGTCGAGCATGCCGTCGTGCGCACGTGGATGGCCGACGAGCCGACCGTGGTGCTCGGCTCTTCGAGTCGGGCCGAGGACGAGGTCGATCTCGAGTCCTGCCGGCGGCTGGGGGTGCGGGTGCTGCGGCGGCCGAGCGGAGGCCTGACGGTAGTCCTCGGTCCGGGCTGCCTGATGTGGACGGTGGTCGTCCATCAGCCGGCCGGCCCGCCGCCGATCGAGGTGATCCATGGGGCGATCCTCGACCCGCTCGTGGCGGCCTTGCGCACGGCCGGCGCACCGGTGACGAGGCTCGGTTCGAGCGACCTCGCGATCGGACCGGGCCCGGCGGCCCGCAAGGTCTCGGGCAATGCCCTGCGCGTCCGCCGGCATGGCGTGCTCTATCATGGCACCCTGCTCGACGCCTTTGATCTGGACGTCATCGGCCGCGTGCTGCGGCATCCACCCCGGGAGCCGGCCTATCGGGCGGGCCGCTCCCATGGCGCGTTCCTCGCCAACCTCGGCCTCGGACGGCCCGTGCTCGAGGCCGCCGTCCGGGCCGCGTTCTGCGCGACCCGCGACCGTGACGGCCGCCCTGTCGAACGGGTCGCCCGGCTCGTCCGCGAGCGCTACGCGAACCCCGCCTGGATCTCGCGCCGCGACTGACCCGGGCCGGATGCCGGCGAAAACGGGCAGGCTGGGCAAGGGATGCCGACGGCGCCGGATGCAGAGTTGCGGGACCGCCCCTTGAATCCGCCGACCGGCATGGGCCGATGACAACCGGCGAACGGTGGGTCGGCAGCAGCCCTCCGGGAGGCTCGAGGCGACGGCGAAAACCAGTCTTTCGCCGACGCTGGCTCCCCGATAAGGTTCCCGGCCCGATCGACAGGACGTCGTTCGACAGCCCGCAACAGGAGGTTGCCCTCATGCGCCTGCACATGAACGCCGCGGATGTCCGCGGACTCGTCTCCCGTCACTTCCTTCAGCTCGGCGCCGACGAGGCCGACGTGGCGGACGTTCAGGAGAACATCCGCATCGACCGTGGCCGGTGCGTGGCCCGCTGCTACAGGGTCGCGGAGATGTTCGCGATGTGGCTGATCGACGTCGGCGTGCTGCAGTTCTACGACGCCGAAGGCGAGATGCTGCACACGGTCAACCTGTTTACGGAACTGCAGCCGCAGCGGGCCGCTGCCTGAGCGGATCGGCACGGGGTCGGAACGGCGAGTCGTCGTCCTTGGGGGGAAGGTCCGCGCTACCGGTGCGGACCCGGAGCGGGGCAATCACGTGAACGGATCGCATGCGCGTCCTGCGCCACGGCTGTCGATCGTCATTCCGGCGGCCGGCGATGCCGCCGCACTCGAGGAGACGCTCGTCAGCGTCCTCGAGAATCGTCCGGCCGACTGCGAGGTCATCGCGGCGCATGCCTGCGACTACGCCGACCCGTGGAGCATCGGCGACGAGGTGCGGCTGCTGCGGGCACCGCGCCGGACGAACGTCGTCGGCTGCACGAACCTGGGGATCGCCGCGGCCAGCGGCTCGGTGATCCACGTGCTCGCGGCCGGCTGGCGGGCGACCGACGGCTGGACGGACGCGCCGGTGGACCTGATCGCGGCGGGGCGGGCCGACGTGGTGGTGCCGATCGGCGTGGCGGCCGACGACGGCGACCGGATCGTGTCGGCGGGAATCCGGCACACGGCCGGCGGCCGGCGGATCGCGGTCGTGCAGCCACAGGACGCGGCCGGCGGGCGGCCGACGGCGCCGCAGCTCGACGCGGGCTTCTGGTCGGCCGAAATGCTGGCGGCGATCGGCGGTGGTGTCACCACGGCGTGCGGCGCTGAGCTTGCCGACGCCGATGCCGCGGCGGCGATTGCCTGTGCCGGCGGCACGGTCGTCCTCGAGCCGCTCTCGCGCGTGATCGTCGGCCCGCCGCGGCGCCGGCCGGGTCCGTTCCTTGCCGGCCTGCATGCGGAACGGCTCTTCTGGCGGTCACTGCCCGCGACGGCGCCGCTGCCGGCGGTCGCCCTCCACGCGGTCGAGTGGCTGCGGCACATGGCTGCCACGGCGCCCCTGGGCACGCTGCCGATGCTGGCCGGCCGGCTCATGGCCTTGGTGCAGTTCGGGTCCTGCATGCCCCGTGCGGCACACCTCCGCGACCTGCGCCGCCAGGCGAGTGCCGCGGGGGGCCGAAACGCACCCGATCGTGAGCGCACGATCCGGATCGACGCCCCGCACCCGAGGCCGTCCGAGCCGCGGCGTCAGGAGCCGCCGACGCCGCTGCGCCGGAGTGCCTAGCACGCGCCGCAGCCGTCCGACCGCGGATTGAGCGTTGTCGTCCCGGATGAGATGCGCCGTTTTCGGCAGGCCCGTGGCATCCTGTTGCCGGGAGCGGGCCGATGCTACACTCCGAGTGTCGCGTTCGCTCCCGTAGCTCAATTGGATAGAGCGTCAGCCTCCGGAGCTGAAGGTTACAGGTTCGATCCCTGTCGGGAGTATTTGAGTTTCTGCCGTGAGAAGCCTTGTTTTCATGGCTTTTCGCTTCGTCTGGCCATCGGCGGCACAGCCTGCGTTTCCGTCAGAATCCGACCGTTTCCGACCCCTTCCGGCAGAAAAGGGTGTAACGGGAGGTGTAACGGCGCCACCCCCGTCGGTCCCCGTCGCCCTCCCCTCCGCAGGGGTCGAGTCGGCGGCCGGCAGGGACGGTAGGGCGGCAAGTGCCCCCGCCACGTCCAGAAGCCGCGGGTCGGTGTAGTGCTGCATCGTGAGGTCGAGCGACGAGTGGCGGAGGGCTGCTTGGGCCACCCGCGGGGCCACGCCCGCCGCGACGAGGTGAGACGCGAACGTATGCCGCAACGCGTGAACGTCCACGGTGCGGCCCCGATCATCCCGTTTCGGGATGCCGGCCGCGGCCATATCGCGGTCGAGAATCTTCACGAGGGCCACGGGAACGTCGAATAGGGGGGCGTCCCCGGGAATCGACACGGTGCCCGCGATCCCGACCCGCGCCCGGCAAACCCCGTCGGCCCGCTCGTCGATCCACGCCCGCAGCTCCGCGGCCACGTCGGGCCGCAGAGGCATCGTCGCGCGCTGGCCATTCTTCGCGACCGCCCCCGGCAGAACGAGTATGGGCTGCGGGTCGTCGAGCCGAACGTCGGCAACGGTCAGCGCGGCCAGCTCGCCCCTGCGTAGGCCGGTCGTCACGAGCGTCGCGTAGACCATCGCCCGCTCGCGGCCGGCCCGCTCCAGCCGCGCGAGCACGTCGGGCCGCAGCCGCCCCCGCCCACGCTCCACCGCCGCCGCGAGGTCGTCGAACGTGAGCGGCGAGCGTTTCCACGTCGCCCGGGAGCCCCGGGGTCGGCCGTGATCGACGACCCGGATCGTCTGCCGGCCAAACTCCGCCACGGGCCGCAGGCGGGCCACCGTGAGCAGCCGCCGCAGCTCGTCACCCGTGAGGGCTCGCCGCTGGCGGCGCACGTCGTCGGCTTCGTCCAGCGGCCGCAGTCGGGCGAAGGGGTTGGAACCGAGACGGCCTTCCCCAACGAGCCAGTTTCCCCACGCGGTGAGCGACTTGAGCTTGGCATTGACCGTCCGCGGGGCCGGCGGGCTCGGCTCGTCGAGCCGCCGCGCCACCCACCGCTCGACGGCTTCCCGGTCGAGGTCGCGGAGCCGTCGCCACCCGCACGCCTCGACGACGAGCTGCAGCGCGTGCCGCACGTTGGCGACGTGCCGCGGGGCCACGCTCCGCCGGGCTCCCTTCCCGCGCCGGGCGGCGAGGGCCGCGAGATAGGCCGCGACGTGATCGGCCACGGGGGTATCGGCATGGTCGGCCACTCGCCCCTCCCCGGGCCGCAGCACGCCCCGCCGCTCCAGTTCGGCGCGCCGCTCCAGGTCCGCGAGCACGGCCCGGGCCACGACACGATCCCGGCAGCCGGTCGCCACGCGCCGCTTGCGACCGTCGGCGTCCCGATACTGGGCCGTGAACGTGGTCGCCTCGACGACGATCCCGGGCCGGGTCGCCCGTGGGCCGGTCGCCCGGGCTTCATGCTTCCGGCCATCGGCATCGGTCCACACCGCCACGCGGCGCCGCCCTCGCGTCACGATCCGCGCCCCGGCAGGTAGGGGCCGCGTCACCATCTGGCGGAAAACGATTCCCATGGCGGGTTCCTCCCGGGGGCAGGGGCAGCGTACAGGGTCGTCGGGCTCGCGTCGTCGTCGGTTCAATCCGGGGCCGCGGCAGCCATCAGGCGGCCGCCGGCCCTTCTGCTTTCTGGGATATGTGAACCCCGGTTCACTAGGTTTGACACCCGTGGTTCACTAGGGGTAGGGAACCCCCGTTCCCTAGGTCGGCATCTTCAACCGGTAAGTATTCGGCCTCCCGTCGATGGTCCCCCGTTCCGTCACTTCGATGATGCCGCGATCCTTCAGGCCGGCAACGGCCTTCACGACCCCGCGACGGGTCAGGCCGGCCCGGCGGGCTATGTCGCCCATGCCAGTGCGGGCCGCGCCGCCCCGTTCGTCGCGGTACAGTACGAGCCAGACCCGCAGCTCGGCGCCGCCCAGCTCGCGGAGCATCCGATCGACTATGCCATTCAAGAGCGCCCAGCGGCCCTTGTCCTTCGCCGGGGCCGTCCGAGCCGGCTTCACCCCCGGGGCGGATACAGGCCGTTCCCTTGCGTCCGTGGGGCGTCGAGCCGCAGCTCGTGCCGCAAGGTCGATCGGTGGCGGGCTCATGTGGACGCCTCCGGCGGCGACCATGCGTCGAGCGACACGGCGCCGAAGCCGGTGGCCGGCGCCGTGGGCGGATCAAAGCCGTGCGGATCATCCGCCGCGTGGAAGGTCTGGGCGTCCCCGTCGAACCTCGTCACAAGGTCGCGCGGCTCGACGTTCCGGGATTTGGCACACCGCCACGTAACGGCCACCATCCCGTCGGGTCCGATCACCGGCCGGCCGTCGGCCGTTTCTTCCCTCTCGGCCGCATAGACCAGCTCCGCGGCGTACCCCAGCTCGGCGGTGCCGCGGCAGAGCTGGCCGGCATGGGCCGCCGACGTTGTCGGCTTGGATATCGACGAAACGACGATCATGGCGCACTCGCGGCGGATCGCGAGGTCGCGGAGCATTCCGACGGCTCGATCGAGGTCGGCAACACGGTCACGGCCGCCGTCGGGCACCGCGACGAGCTGAAAGTAGTCCACGACGACGAGCCGCGCCCCGATCCGGGCCACGGCGGCGTCGATCGCCCGCACCGTGAGCGGCTTTTCGTCTGCGAACGTGAGTCGGTCGCCGATTGTTTCCACGACCCGTATGGCGGCGGCACGAGCCTGCGGCAGCCTCCGGCGGGCCTGCTTATGCGTCACTTGCGCGGCCCCTTCCACAATCCCTGAGCCGACCGTGACGAGCCGACCCCCGATTCCCGCGAGGGTCATCTCGCCCGCGGCCCACACCGCGCGGAGGCTCGTGTCCGCGACCAACGCCCCCGCCGTGAGCTGCAGCGCGAGGGCCGATTTCCCAACTTGCGGAGGAGCCCCAAGGACAACGAAGCCGCCGACCGGCAGCCCGCCGTCGGTCGCAAGGTCGAACCACGGGTATCCGGTCGGCACCCCCGGCGTCGTCTCATGCCGCGCCCATCGGTCGATCGCGTCTACGGCGGTCGGCAGTGGCCGCGCCGCTGCGAAGCCGGCCTCGACGGCCGCGAGGGCTTCCCCCAGCTCGGCAAACGCGGCCGCATCGGGGCTTGCGGCGTATCGCTCCGCGGCTTCCCGTGCGACGGAATCGGCGTGGTGCCGCTTCAGCCGCTCGGCCGCGCCGCGAGCGGTGTCGATGGCCCGGCGGCCCGTGTTCACGTAGTCGCACAACGCATCGACAAAGGCGATCCGCACCGGGGAGCCGTCACCGTGGCCGGCCTCCCGCAGCCGCGCGGAAACGTCGCCCGCCGTCGGCGTCACGCCGGCCGCGACGGCTGCGCGGATCACGTCCACGATCGGGCCGTGGATCGGATCGGCGATCACTCCAGGGGGGACGGCATCGACGAGCGCGGCCACGTCACTCGGATGGCGGTCGAGACAGTCAAGCAGCGCAGCCGCGAGCGCGGCCGCGTCGGATTCGGCGGGCGATTCATGGTCAAGGCGGGGTGTCATCGTGTCGGCCCTCCCCGGCGGCGAGCCGCTTTCATCGCGGCTTGGCGGTCGCCCCACTGGAGCGCGAGCCGTGACGCGAGACGAGCGACACCGCGAGCTTTCCAGGACAATCCGGCGGCCATGT
Organism: Planctomycetia bacterium; assembly: GCA_014192425.1. Classification (NCBI taxonomy): domain Bacteria; kingdom Pseudomonadati; phylum Planctomycetota; class Planctomycetia; species Planctomycetia bacterium. The sequence goes on from BJHK01000004.1 coordinate 175,224, forward strand.
AGCCCAAGTACGCCCCCGCGAATGCCACGAGAGCGGTGGCACCCATGGCAGGATCGTCGCCTGCGATGGCGGCCCGACGGCGGGCAATCAGCAGCTCCAGGTCGGCGGCTTCGACAAGATCAGCGCGAGGCATCATCGGGAGGCCCTCCCCTTGCGGCATGAAGGGCAGCCGGCCAAGATCCATTCGCGGATCGCACGGCGCGACCATCTGCGGAGTCGGCCCACCTTCAGGCCGGCGGGCATCTTGCCGGCATCGGCGAGCCGCTCGACGTGCCGGGTGGAAACCCCGCCAAGCATCACGGCCACCCCGTGAACGTCGGTCAGTTCCGGCTCGACCGCCGCTTTCTGCGGGGCGTCGTCCGTCCTATAGACTTGCATCGTCGAATCCTTTCTTTCGCAAGGAGGGGGCTCGATCACCGACGGCTCGGGAGTTGCCGCTCCCGGGCCGTTGTCTTTTGGTTGGCCGGTGGCGCCGGCGATACCGGCGCGATACGGCCTGCATTTCCTTGGCCAGCCGCGCGACCATCGCCGCACGCCAATCGGGCGATCCGGCGGGGGCGGTCATCGCGTCACCGCTTGCCGCGCGATGCACGAGCGCAGCCTCGACGGCGGCGAGCGCGAAGCGGTATCGCTTGCCAGCCCGCAGGCATGGAATCCGGCCGGCTTCGGCTTCCGCCTCCAGCCAGTTCTCGGGCACACGTAACGCGACGGCCAGTTCCGTGAGCGTCAGGAGCGAAGTGGTGTGATTCATGGCCCCTGTTGTGACGGGGGCCATGTGCGCTAATGGCGCTTTCGCGTTGATTTTGCGTTGATTTTGCGGCGCGGCCGTTTTCGTGATCGTTCCGCCTTTTCCGGCGGCGCCGCGAGCTTGTACGCGCCCGTGCCCGCGGGAACGATCATGGTGCCCCACGCGGGATGCTCGCGAAACACCAACGGGAGACGGAACCTATCGCGCTCGATGCTGGAATCGAGCAAGCCGAGAATCGTGCCGGCGTGTAGGCCGAGCCCGGGCGACTTTTCCCATTGTGCCCAAAGCGCTTTCACCGAATCTGCCTGCATTCCGCGACGGAAGTAGTATTCCGTGCCGTACCACACGACGGATGTGAAATCGTCAGAGTGATGCACGACGGGCTTCGCGTCGCCCGGAACCATCGGCGCCGGTTCTGCCGCCGCGGGCGGCCTTGTCAGCCCCCGCAGCGAGTCGATGGCGGGGAGTAGGAATCCGTGCTTCTCCTCCAGCCAATCCTCGCGAGTGGATACGTAGGAATCGACCGTCGCCCGGACCCCCCCAACCCCGTCTGCGTCGCGTTCCATGAGGTAGACGCGAATATCGTCTGACGCGAGCCGGCCAAGCGCCTCGATCGCTTGCTCGCTCACTTCCGCCACCCGCTCGCGGTTTGGCCATGCCTCACACTCCGCCGCAACATCGCTCCGCAGGTTTGCGAGCCTCAGCGGCGCGAGGAGCCGCTGGCGGATCTCGGCCAACTCCTGGAGGATCCCGGCGCCGCTTCGGCCCTTGGCAGTGCTGCCCTCCAGCGCGGCAGCGAACGCTCGCACCACCGCATCGCACTGAGCGATCAGCCGCTCCACCGCGGTTGTCTCGGGCTCGGCCACTGCGGCAGCGGTCGCCTGACGCGGAGCTTTGGAGCGGCGGGAATCCGGCCGCTTGGCCTTTGGCATGACGAGTCTCCCATGTAGCGGCCGGCCGGGCGGCCACGGGCATGGGAGTACCCGCGGCCGGCCCGAGCCGTGAGCGGTAGTCTGGCCAGACTACCGCGACCGAGTTCGTCAGCGTATGTATTCCCCCAGTTGTGGCAACCATTTTTCCGGGCACCGGTATGCACCCGGGCCGCATCCGGTCGCCACCGCTGGGGCCGCGCCCGTGAGCGTGCGGACCGCCGATCAGGCCCGGGAGCCACCCGCGGGCCGGTGTCCGGCTTTCGAGGATTACGCCAGAAGGCCGATCAGGGTCGCGGCCGGCTCCGGATGCTCCCACGCCGCAGACGGGCACCGGAACGGCGGTGCGGCCGATGCCGGGGGCGCGACCATCGCGAAGGCGGGCCGGGCCGGTATCCGGTTGGCTACCAGTTCGCGAAGGTACTACCGGATGCCCCGGCCGATGCCGATGGCCCTCGGATCGCCGCCCTATTGAGGCAGACTTGTCCCACCGCAGGATGCCGCGCAGGGCAAGTCTGCCGCCGCGGGGCGGCGATCCGTAAGGCGTAGGGCGCATTTGCAACTTCTGGTAGTACCTTTTGGTAGCCCGCCGTCCAACGAAACACCAGAAATCCGGGGAAAACGCCACGCCGAAGCGAACGGGGGCTCAATTACTCGGCGGTGAAGGGGCACGCTGGCGGGCTCGTTACGACCGCTTTTTGGCCGGATTCGATCCGCCGTTTTTACCGCCGCCGCAGTCGCCGATCACTCGCGCACGAGGATCCATTTCGTGGCATTGGCCATCCTCGAAGTGCCGACGATGAGCACGCGGGTCGATTGCATATTGGCCGAATCGCACCTCCGCAGCGCGGCCCATCCAAGCCAGGATCCCGTTTGAGAGTAGGGAAAGAAAGTCGATGACCTCGTCGTTGTCGGTGTTGGCAGGGGTGAACTGCCAGAAGTTTGGCGTGCCCTGTCGAAACAACCAAACGCCCCGTCCGGCTACGCAAATCGCAGAAAGTGCTGGGCGGACGAAGGCGTTCGAGTCATGTTCAAGATATCGAGCCAGCTCCGTCTTTCTTTTGTCCCCAGGCAGGTCACTGCCCAGAGCGAACAACGCGCTACTGGTTCGCGATGTTACCGGCGTTGCCTGGGCTGCGGCATCATCTTTGTGCCGCAACGCTGCTACCGAGCGTGCGTTCGCGATGGCTTTTTTTAGTTCCGTCGCATTCAGGGTCGTCTTTATCTCAACTGTGTTTATGCATGTTTCGATGGGTATGAGTTGGTCACCGGGTTCGCGGTGCACAAAAATTGCCGGCATCACAAAGGATGAGAAGACAGCGAGATCTATTTCATTGGATTGCCCACCGTAGATGTCGATCACTTTTCCCGAGCCTGTCTTGGCCCAACTCGGCAGGACCTCGCCGACCAGTGCTCGAAATGCTTGCTCGGCGACGCCACCTCGCATGCCTGAATGCGATAGGCCTTTAGATGCCCTTGCCAAACCTAGCAGCGAGCGAACACGTTCCTTCAGCATGTTCCTAAGGAGATCGCTGGCCATCGCATTTTTTCCTTTCGAGACTATCATCTGGGCGAAAATCGTAACGCTTACGTGCGATGATTCGATGCCTGCCCTAGTACGGGCTGGTGCCGTATTCAATCACTGGCTCGCAGCCCGGCCGCATCCCCGTCCCGTCCGGCGGGGCAATCACTCCGCCCCCGCTCGCTCCAGGTTCAAGGCTAGAAGTCGGGCGAGGAGGTCCTCGTCGGAGAGATCGGTCGGCCAGGCATACGCGGCGAAGACGGCTTCATCAAGGCGCTTGTGGGCGAGATCGAGCCAGGTCGGGCGTTCGTTGTAGAGGTTGGTGAGGGTTCGCTTCGCGAGTTTCTTCGCGGCGGCGGCATCGGCGGGCACGACCCGCGGATACCGCACGGTGCCGATCCCCTTCGCGTTCGGCTCCGTCACGTATCGGGTCCAGGGGCCATCGACGGAGCCGGGGAACGTGAGAACTTCCTCCCTTGTCCACTCCGGCGGATTGAGCCAGTTCGTGCGGAGCGTGTCGAGTTCCTTGGCGGCAGCGCTAATGGCGTCGCGCTGGGCCGCCGTTGGCTCGGGGAGTGGGAAGGTTTCAAAACATGTCGTCGGCGTGTACCGGGGTCTGGTTTCCAGGCGTGTCCCGCGTTTCAATGCCCAGAGTTCGTGAGGCCGGGAGTGTAGGACGCCCAAGTAGAAATCATCGTCGCGGGCAAAGACGATTAATTGGTCATCAGGCAACAACGGCAGGGCAATCCAGGCAAACAATCGATATTTCGCCACGCGAGCGGTCACGCAGCAACGCGGAATGCGGCTTAGGGCAGCTCGCATCGCGGGTTGGGTGATACCGTGTAGCCACCATGATGTTTTCAGTCTGGCGTCGTTGTTCTTCATGCGCTCGGAGTGGACATGCGCGCGTACATACTCGAAGGGCAGCTCATATTGTGCCGCGTCGTCGTGCGAGCGGTCGCTTCCGAAATCAATGATCCACATGTTTCGGCTGCGCCGCGTGAGGTCCATCCCATTCCAATATGGCACGACAACGTCCGAGTTTGGGACGCCGTGGGCATTGATCGGAGCAAGGATCATCGACTCAGCAACGTCGCGAGGAATGTCGAACGCGCCGCGTTTCTGGGACCCACGCGAGCATATTCCACGGTTGGACTTCAGTATCTGCGAAGTGGTCACGTCTTCGAGTGGGCTTAGATCACTGTTGATCTTGCTCACCGATCGCCCATCTAACGTACGGACGATTTCGGATTTGCCGCCGAAGCCGACAATCGAAATATGAACGTTTGCACCGTCGAGAATCCAATCTTTGTCACTAATTGCGAAAAAGATGGTTCCAGTTTCGGCGATTCGCGATAGCACCTCACGATTTTTGCCGCCACGAATTCCTTGAGTCGCAAGTAGGCCGGCGCTAGTTGACCGCCCTTGCTCTATCGCTGCCCGGGCTCTCTCAAACCAATAGCAACAGAGGTCGCTAGACGGTGGAAGTCGGCCATTGTAAACGGCAAACAGCGCGGCGACGTATGCGACACTGAGTTCAGAACGCAAAAAACTTCGGCCGAGGAACGGCGGGTTCCCCACGATCACGTCGGCCTCCGGCCACTCGGGTTCCTTCGGATTCTGCGGGTCCGTGAGGTCGATGATCGCGTCGGTGTTTCGGATCGTGTCGATCGGTTGGAGGATCGGATCACGCGGCGCGGCGAAGCCGTTGAAGTGCATCCACTGGAGATAACCAATCCAAATGACCACTTGCGCCAGTTCGGCGGCATAAGGATTGATTTCGAGCCCGTAGAGTTGCGACGGTCGCACCTGCGGCAGCAGCGTCGTGCCGAAGGTGGCGGCCTTCGCGATGACTTCCTTTTCCAGATCCAGAAGGAGCGTGATCGCCACGTAAAGAAAATTTCCCGACCCGCAGGACGGGTCAAGAATTTTGACAGCGGCCAGTCGCTCGACGAAGTCGCGGAGAAGTCTATCGAGTTCCTTTCGGGCCTTGGCGGCCTTTTTCTTGTCGGCAAGCTGCGGCCATAGTTCCTCCGCGCGGCTTTGGACGGCGGCCCATTCCCGTCGCAGCGGAGCCATCAGGACTGGCTCCAGGAGCGTGAGGATGTCTTCCCGGCTTGTGTAGTGAGCGCCGATTTGGGATCGCTTCGCAGGATCAAGGGTACGCTCGAAAAGCGTTCCGAAAATGCTCGGCTCGACACTCGCCCAGTCGTAGGCGTTGAGCGTGATGAGCCGCTCCACGTCGGTGCTGAGAAGCGACGGCACGGGCTCTCCCGCCTTGAACAAGCCGCCGTTGAACCAAGGGACGGAAACGGGGCCATAGTCGCCGCCGCTCGCCATGCAGTCGAACAGGGATTTCAGACGGCCGGCCAGCCGCGCGGGGTCTTTCTTCGCGCCCTCGATCGTGGAGCGGAATGTCCGGTCGGGGAGAAGATCGATGTCTTCGGCAAACATGCAGAAGAGGAGCTTCATCGCGAAGTGGGCCGCGTCATGCCCCGTGATGCCGCGGTCGCGCCACCCGTCGATCATGGTGGCAAACGTCTTCGCCGCCTCGACCGTGATGTCTTCGGTCGTGTGTTCCGGACGCAAAGCCTGCGGATCGTGAAACAGCTTGCGGAGAGTGCCTAGATTCACCGGGTGGTCCAGTGAGTCGAGGTCGAAGGCGTACACCCGTTTGGCGCAGCCAGTGAAGTTGGTGTGAATCTCGAAGCGGTTCAGGTCGCAGACGACCAAGAGCGGTGGGTTTTCAAGTGATTCGCGGTAGAGCTGGAGCTGCGCGTACGCCGCCTTCAAGTCCTTATGCTTGCCTTTGTATTCCCAGCCGAAGTAGCCGCGTTTCCACACGTCGGCCCAGCCGTTGCCACCCTCGGACTTTTCCACGCCCCGCTCGAAGGTGTACTCCTCGCCGGTCGGGTCAGCCTCCGCGGGCGTCGGGTGGCCGAGCATCCGGCACAGGTCGATGAAATGCTCCTGGCAGGCTGCCCGTTCGGATAGGTCGGCCGGCTTCCACTTCGCGATGAAGGCGTGAGGCGTGAGGGATTGCAACATGGGGCCAGAGTGTACGCCCCCCGGTAGAGCGGGACTAGCCAAGCGTTTGGGCTGCGAGCAAAACCGACTGAGGCGTCACAGGCGAACGAAGTGGGCCATTGGAAACCGCGGCCGCGCGTCAGTGTTTGGTTTTGTGTTCGGGCGGGGGGCTCGATACATTCCGCTCGACGGCGGCGAACAGCGTGATCCAACGTAGGCCTCAGAAGACGGAGTCGCAGACTTGAAGATTCCAAGCAAGGTTCGGGATGAGTACATGGAGCTTGGAAAGAGCTTCCAAGGGACGTCGGGAATGCTCATGAAGGCGATGCAAGCGTTCACCAGGCGTGAGGCGAGAAACCTGCTTGCCGCCGGCGCGTCGAAGCCAGAACTAGCCGATGGCTTCAAACAACTTGCGGCGGACTGCTACGAGAAAGCGTGCCGCGAGAAGTGGATGAACGATTATGCGCTTGACCTGGCGGAAACCGTGCGGGCAGCGGTCGTGTCCTTACGAGCGAAGTAGACGGCGGACGGTCTTGCCCGCGGCTGGGACGGAGGCGGCGGGAGCCATGACCCGCCAGCCCGACGCGAGACGAGGAGCCGCCGTCGCGAACGGCCATCTCAATCGAGGAAGCGACAAGTGCGGCGGTTGCCCGGCGGCATGGATGCCGCCGATGAGGCTGGCAGGATGCCTTCTGGCGGCCGCTTGCGGCCGCTTCCTCTAGCCGCACGATGCGGCCATCAGCGGCGGGGATGCCCTCGATTCCGCTATGGGGGAGGGGGAAGCCGGGGGCGCGGCGAATGCCGCATCGCGGGGGGCGGCGAGGGGGAGGGAGGCGAGACGATGCCGGATGCGGAGGCGAGCCCCCTTCCCCCTGATGAGCCCCCCGCAGAGAACAACATCGAGGGCTAGCCGCTGCACAGATCAGCGGGAGGGCAGGATGCCCGACTTCCGCTTTGTTGTCTTTGCGGCACGACGGAAGCCGCCCCCAAAGAGCTGGAGTCGTGCAGCCCCGGGGCGGGGACCGCCACAGTCGCCTTGATGTTCGAAGGCTGGCGACGGCGCCGCCCCTCATGGCTCGGTGGAGTAGTCCACTTCGCGAACCTGCTTTCGGGTGCGGAGTTCCTCAACGCATCCACGAATGGCCTCCCGCACCCATTGCGCGATCGGCGCCGGAACGCTGTCGATGGTCGTGATCGGCGTCGAATGATCCGAAGACGTGATCCGCACGGTGGCCAGCCCGAAGACCCGTTCAAAGACGGACTGCGAAAAAGCCGTGTCTTTGACGCGGTAGAGTTCCAACTCTTCGACGTGCCGCGAAATGATCCCCCGGGTCGTGCGGAGCCGTTGCGACGTGAGTTCGTAGCGCGTGGTGCGGACGATCAGGTATCGCCAGACGGCCCGACCGAAGGGCAACACGAGCCAGCAAAACAGCACACCGAAGACGAACGTGCGAAGGTTGACCAGTTGCGACGGCCGCCCGGCCCAGAGGTCACGCTCCCCGGTCGGTGCGGCCCCAAGCGGTGCCGGGGGGGCGGCCGGGGCCGGTGGAATCGCGGGGAACACGAGCCCGCGGACGGCCGATGCCCGATGCCATGGGCCGGCCGGGCCGGTGGCGAACTCCGCATCCGGTGTGATCCGGCCCTCGCGGGCGAGCGCCTGAACGCGGGCCGACGGGTATGGCCCATAGACGGCCGTTCCCTGTCGCACGTACCAATCTCGGGCCATGGTGGAGTTCGTCCGGAGGCGGGGGGATGCTACCTCCGGCCGTGGCCTGCCGGCAATCGAGCGGCCGATCGACCCGGCAACGGGCTCCGCTCACCTAGGCACGGCCCGCGGCGGGGGCACCCCGCCGCGGGCCGCTCGCCCTCCCGCGATCATCCCGGGGGCCTGGCTGGGCCGCCGCTGGCATGGTCACGTTCGATCCGCTCGACGATGGCCGCCCGCTCGTCGTCGGTCAGCCCGGGGAGCCGCACGACGAGGAGCACCGCGCGGGCGAGCACGTCGAGCCGATCCGCGGCTTGGGTGTAACGTGGGGTGTAACGGGCCGGGGCGGCCGTCGCTTCGTCCCTTGTTTTCCCGTGCGAAGTGACACCCTGCCCGCAGCCTCCGGAGCTGAAGGTTACAGGTTCGATCCCTGTCGGGAGTACTTGTTGTTCGCCTCCACACCGTTGCCGTCGCCCCGCCCAATAGAGGGGATCGGCGAGGTAATCTTTGGCGGCTGCGTCGCCCAACTTGAGGCCAATCGGCTGCGGGCGCGGGGGACCAGGGCGGCCTTCTGCAACAACGCACTCAGACCGCGCGGCGACAGCGCCTCCAGCCGCTTCAGGGCATGAAGGGCGACGTGCCCCTTCCGGCCGGCCAACGACGGGCGCGAATCGCCGCGACGACCTCGGGGCCACACATCTCCACCGACCGTAACGGTGACTCGTCCCCGCTCGTCCGGTCAGGCCATCAGGCGAGGATCTCAGCCAGCGGCCCGGCCGTGTCGATGCCCGCCAGGCCACGGTCCACCTCGCCGAACGTCTTCCGCTCGTCGCCGAAGGCCCGCAGCAGCGCCAGGTAGAAATTGCCCAGCGTCCGGTGACCGGGCTTGCCGTAGCCGGGGTACTGCAAGAACCGGCCGGCGGTCTTGAGCCGGCCACCGAGGTTGCCCACCAGCACGAGCGGCCACTGCTGGCCCGTGCCATGGTGCTCCTCGGCCGCGTCGCTCATCCAAACGATCAGCGTGTTGTCGAGCAGCGTGCCGTCACCCTCCTTCACCGCGGCCAACCGGGTGGCGATGTCGGCGACCCGCTCGGCATGAAAGCGGCGCACCGGCACCGCGTGCTCCTCACGACCGGGCTGTCCGGCCATGTGGCCGATGGCATGGCCGTCGATCTTCACGCCCAGGTCGGTCCAGTGATGGTATCCCTGGTGGAAGCAGACGGCGTCGATCACCACCACGTTCGTCAGCCGCGCGGCGAGGGCCGAGGCCGCGATGGCGCACTGCGCCTTGAACCGATCCGTCGTCCGCTTGGCTTCGACTCCGGCAAGGTCGGGCCGATTGGCCCGCAACTGGTCACCGATCGCGTCGATGCTGTCCTGCCGGGCCCGCATCTGGTCGAACGAGTCGAGATAGATGTCGAGTTTTTCCCGGTCCATGGCCGGCAACGCGTCGCGGACACGCCGGACGTCGCCCCGGATGTGGTCGAGGAGTTCCGCCCGGGCGGCGAACACCTTGCGCGCGTCCCCCCCGGCCACGCTGCCGAACAGGGTCCGGAAGGCGACGTTGGGATCGGCGATGAGCGGCAGGGGACGACGCGGCGCGATCAACGAGGCATTGCTGACGAACACGGTGCCCGGTGTCGGATGGACGGCCAGGCCGAGCACGGGGAACGGCGTGGTCGCCTTCCCGGCCAGCGCATGGTCGATCGTCTGCATGTGCAGGGGGCGGGTGCCGGGGATGCTCGTGGCGCAGTTATTGAGCGCCCCGCAGCCGGCGCCGTGGTTGGGACTGATGTGCTTGCCCGACAACCCAAGCACGATCGACATCCGGTCCTTGAACGGCTCCAGCGGCGCGATCGGCGCGGGCAGGTCATGCCCCGCCAGCGGGGCGTCGATGACCGTCTCCGCGGTGCTGTTCCACATGCTCTCCTTGCCGAGCGTTGCCGGCCGGATGTGGTGCCCCCAGAGTCCGTTGCTCTCGATGACGAACACGATCCGCGGCGGGGCCGCCGCGCCACGGGCCTCGGCGGCCAGGCCCTCGAGGAACGGCTGGAGGACGACCGCGCCTGCGCCGAGCGAGACGCCCTTCACCAGGCTGCGGCGATCGATCGCGTCGGGCGTGAGCATCCGAGGCGCATCGGAGAACGGCGTCATGACGACTCCTTCGAGGCGGAAACGTTGGAAATCGAGGCGCCAGGCGGCGAATTGGTATCACCGACCTATTATACACAGTATCGGCTGTCTCACCACCCGTCCACCACTCGCCCGCCGCCCTGAAAAAGGGCAGTTTTGCCGGCATTTCTCCTCCCAGACGCGTCGGCCCTGAAGCGTCCGCGGACGCCGGCCGGATGACCGGCCGGTCGTGCCGGCTGTACAACCGGGACATGCGGGTTGCGGGACTCCTGACCAGATCGCTGCGGACGCACCCGCGGGAAGCATCCCCGCGTGGTCGGTGGTTGGCGTCGGCGCCCATCATCGTGGCTTCCGCGCTCGTCGCCACGGCCCATGCCGGTGACGACGCGACCGCGCCGGCGATCCATGTCGACGACACGCCCGCCGTGATCGAGATCGAGACGCGGTCGCTGCGGGCCCGGATCGCCAAGGAGGGCTACGTCAGTGGCATCCAGGCCGGGTCGTTCGAGGACCGGGCCACCGGCACCCGCGACCTCGGCTTCGGCCTCGACGTGGCCGACTGGATCATGGAGCCGGGCAGCGACCGGGAATACCGCGACCGGCTTCCGCCAGAACTCGTCTACGATCACGGCACCATGCATCACGGCGACCTGCCCAAGCGTGGTATCGAGGGGCCGCAGATCTGCACGCAGGCGCGGCGACTGCAGCCGACGATCACCCGCGGCCCCGACTTCGTCGCCGTCGAACACTCCTTCCGATTCACGCTCGCCGCGCCGGGCCGGCGGGCGGGCTCGCTCTGGACGCAGCGGCTGGTGTTCCCCGCCGGCACGCGATACTACCTGTCGATGCACCGCATCGATTCCGTCAACGACAGCCCGGCGCTGTTCCTGCGGATCGACATGCCGGGGCACATCCGCCACACCGCGGGGGACCGGTTCGCGGAGGTGTTCCTCAGCACCCATGGCCGCATCCCGGCGGCCGAGTTCCGCGCCGATTTTCCCCCCGACGCCCGGTTTCTCTACCGCCGCGGCAAGGACCCGTTACCACGCCGCATGATTCGTGCCTACAGGCCGACCCGTGCCGACGGCGCGCCGGGCCCGTGGCTCGCGGGCATGACGCTCGATCCGGAGGTCGTCTCCGAGGCATGGTGCCACCAGCGCGGCTACGTCTGCATGATCGAGGAGTTCGGCGGCTTTCCGGTCCGCGCCGGGGAGAGCTTCTCGGCCGCGTTCCTCGTCGGCTATTTCGACTCGATCGCCGACATGGAGGCGGCCTACGATCGGCATCGCGGGGCGCGGCGACTGGAGGTCGAGGACGACCGCTGGCGCTTGCTCCCCTGAGATCGGGGCGACACGGGCGTGGTATGATCCCGACGCGTTCCGGCGACGGCCGCCGGGAGCATTTCCCCTTCCGGAAGCGGTCGGCCATGACCTCCATTCGCGCGGCGCTCGTGATCCTCCTGTCCGGCGTCTGCGGCGCCGCGGCCGGGGCGGAACCGGCCGTCGACCCCCCGTGGCGGTACACGTTTGAGAAGCCGGGCCCGAGCTGGGCGGAAGAAGGCTTCGACGACTCCGGCTGGCGGCAGGGGCCGGGCGGATTTGGCGACGGCAAGGCGCCGCAGTCCCGCATCGGAACCGAGTGGACGACGGACGACATCTGGATCCGACGCACGATCGAACTGCCCGCGCCCTGCGCCGAGCCGGCCCTGTACGTGCACCATGACGACGACGCCGAGGTGTTTCTCAACGGCCGGCCCGTCGCCAGCCTGCCCGGGTCGCAGAGCGAATACCGGGTCGTGCCGCTCGACGCCCAGGGGCGGGCCGCGATCCGAACCGGCCGCAACACGGTCGCCGTTCACTGTCGGGAGAAGCGGCTCGGGCAATTCATCGACGTCCACGTCATCGACGCCACGCGCATACCCCTCCTGCCCCAGCCGGAGTGGACGAAGCGAATCTTCAAGTCGGACCTCGTCACCCGCTGGGGCGCCGCGGTCACGCCGGCGAGCGCCTGGCTCGACTATCCGCGGCCGCAGTTTGTCCGCGACTCATGGACGAATCTCAACGGCACGTGGGACTACCGGGTCACACCGCGGGCCGAGCAGGCGATTCCCGACCGCTGGGAAGGCACGATCCTCGTCCCGTTCTGCCTCGAGTCGCGGCTCGGCGGCGTGCGCCGGCCGCTCAGTGACGCCGACACGCTCTGGTATCGGCGGTCCTTCACCGCCACCCCCGCCCCCGGATACCGGACCCTGCTGAACTTCGAGGCCGTCGATTACCGGTGCCGCGTGTACGTCAACGGCACGGCCGTCGGCGACCACACCGGCGGCAACACCCCGTTCAGCGTCGACGCCACGCCGGCGCTGCGGGCAGGCACGAACGAGCTCGTGGTGCGGGTCGAGGACGACACCGAGGGGATGCAGCTGCGCGGCAAGCAGTCGGTGTCGCCGGTGGGCATCTACTACACGCGCGTCTCGGGGATCTGGCAGACGGTGTGGCTGGAGACCGTGCCCGAAAATCGGCTCGCCTCCGTCGCGATCACGACCGACGCCGCCCGCGGCACGATCACGGTCCGGCCCACGGTGGCCGGCACGGCGGGCCGGCTGCGGGTCCGGGCCACGCTCGCCGGCGTTGCAGCCGGCAACGCCGAGGGCCCGGCCACCGGACCGGTCACGGTCACTGTGGCCGAGCCGCGACTCTGGTCGCCAGCCCACCCGCACCTCTACGACCTGGCCCTGGAACTCGTCGCCGCCGACGGCACGCTGCTCGACCGGGTCGGTTCCTACGCCGGCATCCGCACGCTCGGCAAGGAGCGGGACGCGGCGGGGCACCTCCGGTTCACGCTCAACGGCAAGCCGATCTTCCACTGGGGCACGCTCGACCAGGGCTGGTGGCCCGATGGCCTGCTCACGCCCCCGTCCGACGCGGCGATGCGGTCCGACATCGAGTACCTCAAGGCCGCCGGCTTCAACATGATCCGCAAGCACGTCAAGGTCGAGCCGCGCCGCTACTACGCCCACTGCGACCGGATCGGCATGCTCGTCTGGCAGGACCAGGTGAGCGGCGGCCTCCAGCCCCACTGGAAGATGCTCGCCGCCGACCCGCCCGAGGCCCGCTGGAACGACGACGACCATGACCAGTTCATGCGCGAACTCGCCGAGATGGTGACGAGCCTGGAGAACCATCCGTCGATCGTCGTCTGGACGCCGTTCAACGAGGCCTGGGCGCAGCACCGCACGGCCGCCGTCGGCCGCTGGCTCGCCGACCGCGACCCGACGCGGCCCGTCAACATCGCCAGCGGCGGCAACTTCTTCCCGGTCGGCGACATCGTCGATTTCCACGCCTACCCGCACCCGTCGTTCCCCTTCGACGCGGCCCGGTACCGCGACTTCATCCACGTGGTCGGCGAGTTCGGTGGCCACGGCCTGCCGGTCGCCGGACATCTGTGGGACGGCACGGCGGGCAACTGGGGCTACGGCGGCCTGCCCAAGGACGCGGCGGAGTACGCCGCCCGCTACAAGGAGTCGATCGACAAGCTGGTCGCCCTCGAGCGACAGGGCATCGCTGCCGGCGTCTACACGCAGACCACCGACGTCGAGGCGGAGATCAACGGCCTGCTCACCTATGACCGTGAGCAGGCGAAGATTCCGGCGGCGACGCTGCGCGAGCTGCACCGCCCGCTGGGGCTGGAGTGACGCCCGTCAGGCCCGCCGCGAGGAGCATCGTGGCGGCGTGGATGTCGACGATCTGCTCGACGTCGACGCAGTAGCCGCCGCCGCAGACGATCGCCACCGGCGCCGCCGCCTGCCGGGCCGCCTCCAGCACCAGCCGGTCGCGCTCCCTGAGTCCGGCCTTCGAGACCCGGAGCCGGCCGATGCGGTCGCCGGCGAAGGGATCGGCGCCGGCGATGTAGAGGACGAGATCGGGCCGCCCGCGGTCGAAGGATTCAGCGACCGCCGGGGCGAGCGCCGCCAGATACTCGTCGTCCCCGGCGCCGTCCTCGAGGCCGACGTCGAGCGAACCGGGATGCTTGCGGAGCGGGAAGTTGCGCGCACCGTGGATCGACATCGTGAACACCGACGGATCGGCCGCGAAGATCTGCGCCGTGCCGTTCCCCTGGTGGACGTCGCAGTCGATGATCAGCACCCGCCCCACCACCCCGCGGGCCTGCATCTCGCGGGCGGCGACGGCGGTGTCGTTGAACAGGCAGTAACCCTCCCCCCAGTCGCTGCCGGCATGGTGCGTGCCGCCGGCGAGGCTGGCGGCCACGCCGTCGGCGACCGCAGCCGCGGCCGCATCGACCGCCGCGCCGGTCGACCGCAACGATCGCTCCACGAGTTCCCGGCTCCAAGGGAAGCCGATGCGCCGGATCTCGGCGGCCGAGAGCGTGCCGGCGAGGACGCGGCCCACGTAGGCCCGGTCATGGACGCGGAGCAACTCCTCATCGGTGGCGGCATGCGGCTCGATGAACTCGAAGGGCACGCCGGCGGCCGCATGGGCCTCCAGCCGGCGGCGCAGGGCGGCGTACTTGATCGCCGGGAACCTGTGCCCAGCGGGCAGCGGCAGCGGGTAACGGTCGGAGGGAAACAGCCGCATGGTGACCGGAGACAGCCGCATGCCGAACGGCCGAGGCCACCGGCACTGTAACCGAACGCTCGTCAACGGCGACCTCAGCCGGCGCCTCTGCCATGGTCATGGGCAGCCCGTGCCGATTTCGCGGGCAGGCCGGCACCGTCGTGCGCGAAGCGGAGCAGCCGGCTGATGCCGTTTTCCGGCGTGGAATCGCTCACCACGCTCACGGGTCGAATTCGGCGGCCGTTTGGCACGTGATGTGCGATCCGTGTCGACCGAGTGGCGTGATGGGTGATGGAGCGCTGGCCATGTGGCGTGTGTTGTTCCTCGCGACGGGCACTCCCGCGGTTCGGCGCGGCGCCGGCGTCGGGCCGTCCACTGCCCGCCATGGTCTGGCGTCGGCCGTGCTGCTCGCGGCGACGGTCGCGATTCCTTGTTCGTTGACCCACGTTGACGGAAGCGAACCGGCGGTCGGCAACGTGGTCGTGCATGGCGTCTCCGCCGAGCGGGCCGCCGCCATCGGCCGCCATGCCGAGACAGTCCGTTCGCGGGCGTTCGATCTGCTCTACGGCGAGCGGTCCCCTGCCCGCTGGACGCCGCGGTGCGCGATTCACGTTCACGACACACCAGCCGCGTTCGCCGCCGCGGTGGGCGGGCCGCCCGACGTCGCCGAGGGGGCAACGTCGATCGAATTTTCCGGCGACGACGTGTCGCTGCGACGGATCGACGTGCTTGCCGGAGCTGATGCTCCGGTGCCGCCGGCACTGGCCCACGAGCTTGTGCACGTCGTTCTCGCCGATCGCTTCGTCGCCGGTCCCCCACCCCGCTGGGCGGACGAGGGGTTGGCTGTCCTCTTCGACACGGTCGGCAGGCAGAAGGATCACGAGCATGATTTCCGCGCTGCCCGGCGGCGTGGGATGGCCTGGTCGGCCGCCGATCTCGTGGCGCTCGAAGACTATCCATCCGCTGCGGGCCGTCAGCGGGTGTTCTACGGCCAGAGCGCCAGCCTGGTCCGCTGGCTGATCGCCCGGAAGGACGCCCCGACTTTCATCCGCTTCCTGCGGCAGTGTCCCGAGGGCGGAATGGCGGCAGCGCTGGAACGTCACTATGGATTGCGTTCGATCAAGGATCTCGAACTCGCCTGGAAGGAGGTGCCGCCCATGCAGACCTTCGGGCTGGCCGGGCTTTCCCCCTGACTCGGAAGCCGGGCCTGCCCTCACGGATCGGGAACGTCGGAAACCGGACGGGCCCGGCACTCCACCGAGTGCCGGGCCCGCTTCGTTGCACTTCCGCTCGCGCCGTGCCGAACCCGACGCGGCTCAGCGGCCGCCGCCATAGTGGCCGACCGGCTTCGCGCCGGCATGGCGCCAGGTCGCCTCCGCGGCGTGCCGGCTGCCCGCGGACACGTCGCCGCGGGGGGCGGGCGTCACCGAGTAGCTTCGATAGGAACGCGTGGGGCGTGGGGCGACCTGCCGCACCGACTGCTGGGCCTGCCGCACCGGCTGCTGGGCCTCCGCGACGACCGCGAGGGCGGCCATCGCGATCGCCATCGCGAACATGAAACGGGGCATGGACAACTCCTTTGCTTCGGACTTCCAGAAAATAGTCCCGCGATCCTCCGAGCCGATCGAGGGGATCGCTTTCCAGCATCGTAACGTGATCGGAAAGCCGGAACCGACGCGCCGACGGTCCCGGGGTTCGCAGCCGGCTGCCGCCCACTTTTTCAGCCGGTGCGGCCGACGGACACGAAGCACGCTCGGTCGGCCCAAAGAGAGTAGCAGCCGGCGCGAAAACGCCCGGTGCAGCGGGGCCGCCGGCCGGCCGGCACCCGCCGGACGCCGTTTTGCCCTTGCGTCTTCGGCGCCGGAACGAGAATAGTGCGCCGGCGGCGGACCGGTCCGCCGGCCATCCGGAGCCCGGCACGCATGCCCGCCGAAATGCTCGAGTCGCTCGTCGCCGCCTGGCCCGCCGTCCTCACCGCGGCGGTCGTCGTCGCCGTCCTCGGCCTCCTGCTGTTCGTGCAGCGGTCGCCCGACATGGTGATGATCGCCGGCGTCGTGGCGCTGCTGGCCGGGGGTGTGATCACGCCCGACGAGGCCCTCAAGGGCATGAGCAACGAGGGCATGATCACGGTCGCCGGCCTGTTCGTGCTGGCGGCCTCACTGGAGCGGACCGGAGCTCTGGCGACGCTCGTCGACCGGGCCCTCGGCCGGCCGCAGTCGCTCTCCGCCGCCCAGTTGCGGACGATGATCGCCCCCGGCGTGGCCTCGGCGTTCATGAACAACACCCCGGTCGTCGCCCTGATGGTCCCGGCGATCCGCGACTGGGCCCGCAAGCACCGCTTCCCGGTCTCCAAGCTGCTCATGCCGATGAACGCCGCCGTCATCCTCGGCGGCCTGTGCACGCTCATCGGCACCAGCACCAACGTCGTCGTCAGCGGCTTGTATGCGGCGAAGACCGGCTCCACGCTGGGGATGTTCGACATCACCTGGC
The DNA here is from genome assembly GCA_014192425.1 of Planctomycetia bacterium. NCBI lineage: Bacteria > Pseudomonadati > Planctomycetota > Planctomycetia > Planctomycetia bacterium. The sequence goes on from BJHK01000004.1 coordinate 192,349, forward strand.
TGGGCGTGCCCCTGTTCGCAGCCGGGCTCGTGTACCTCGTCAGCGCCCGCGGGCTGCTCAAGGACCGGCGGCCGCCGATGAGCCAGAGCGACGACCCGCGCCAGTACTCCCTGGAGATGCTCGTCGAGGAGGGGAGCCCGCTCGTCGGCCGTTCGATCGAGGAGGCGGGCCTGCGGCACCTCGACAACCTGTTCCTGATGGAGATCGACCGCGGCGGCCACGTGATGGCGGCGGTGGCCCCGACCGAGCGGCTCGAGGCACGGGACAGGCTCGTGTTCGTGGGCGTCATCGACTCGGTCGTCGAGCTGCAGAAGATCCGCGGCCTGCGGCCGGCCACCGAGCAGGTGTTCAAGCTCGACGACCCGCGTTCGGAACGGGTGCTGGTGGAGGCGGTGGTGTCGAACACCTGCCCGCTGCTCGGCCGCACGATCCGCGAGGGCAGGTTCCGTTCGACGTACGGCGCGGTGGTGATCGCCGTGGCCCGCAACGGCGAGCGGCTGCAGATGAAGATCGGCGACATCGCGCTGGAGCCCGGCGACACGCTGCTCCTCGAGGCCGGCCCGGAATTTCTCGACCGGCAGCGGTCGAGCCGCCACTTCTACCTCGTCAGCGAGGTCCGCGACTATTCCGCACCCCGGCACGACCGCTCGTGGATCGCCCTCACGGCGCTGGCCGGCATGGTGCTGGCGGCCGCCATGGAGCTCGTGCCGATGGTCACGGCGGCGCTGGTCGCGGCCGGCGTCGTGGTCGCCGTGCGCTGCATCTCCTCGACGGAGGCGCGGCGGGCGATCGAATGGGAATCGCTGCTCCTCATCGCCGCCAGCTTCGGCCTCGCCCGGGCGATGGAGAAGACCGGGCTGGCCGCGGGTGTCGCCGAGGCCACGATCTCGGCGGCGGGGAATCATCCGCACATCGTCCTCGCGGCGCTGTACCTGGTGACGATGTTGTTCACCGAGCTGATGAGCAACAACGCGGCGGCCGTGCTCACCTTCCCGATCGCCTGGCAGACCGCCGCCGACCTCGGCGTCAACCCGATGCCATTCGTGATGGCGATCACCGTCGCCGCGAGCTGCGGCTTCGCCACCCCGATGGGCTACCAGACGAACCTGATGATTTACGGCCCGGGAGGCTACAAGTTCGGCGATTACATCCGCTTCGGGGGGCCGCTCAACCTCCTCGTGATGGCCCTGACGGTCATCCTCGCCCCGCTGATCTGGCCGTTCGGCCCGCCGGCACGGTGAACGCCCCGCAAAACCGTCGCGTGCCCGCAGACGCCGGTGCGGTAGACTGGGCTGTGGATCCTCCCTCCGCAATGGCCCGGGTTGTGCACACCTCCGCATGAGCGAAGTCCTGTTCCAGTACTACGGCGTCAACCCCACGTCGTGGTTCTACCTGTCGTCGCTCCTCTCGATCGCGCTGTTCTTCAAGTTCAACCGCGTCCTCAGCGTCCGCAACCTCGACCTGCTGCTGATCATCCTCCTCGCCCCGGGGCTGCTGGCGGTCGAGTTCGGCCTGCGCCGGGCGAGTGGCGACGCCCTCGGCATCGGCTTCCTCTGGCTGTTCGCCGTGTCGGCCCTGTTCCTCGTGCGCATGCTCTTCGACTCGACCATGGTCAGGCGGCCGATGCTCGAGCCCAACCTGACCGCCGGGGGCCTCGTGTTCCTCGGCGGCGCCCTGCTCGTGTTCCTCCTCGCCAACGTGATCACGCGGCGGCCGCAGGCCGAGGACGTCGCCACCGCGGCGACGGCCGAGCGGCTCGGGGCCGGCGAGGCGAGCATCGACAAGGACCGGCTCGCCAAGCAGGGGCCCGGCTACCCCCTGCTCTTTCTCCTCCCGCAGATCCCCACGCAGCGGCTCTTCGCCCCCGACCCGGCCACCGAGCCGGCCGACGCCGGCAGCCACCGGGCGGTCCACGAGACCACGGCCCGCATCATGGCGATCGTCTCGCAGTTGGCGATCGTCTCCGGGATGGTGTTCGTCGCCTGGCGGCACTTCGAGAACGTCCGCCTCGGCATCGCCGCGGCGGTGCTCTACCTGCTGCTCCCCTACACGGCCACGATGACCGGCCGCGTCGACCACGCGCTGCCCGGTGCGCTCGTCGTGTGGGCCGTGGCCGCCTACCGCCGGCCGATGATCGCCGGCGGCCTGATCGGCCTGGCGATCGGCACGATCTACTACCCGGTGTTTCTCCTCCCGCTGTGGTGCAGCTTTTACTGGGAGCGGGGCGTGCGCCGGTTCGCGGCCGGCGTGGCGGCGGCGCTCATGACGCTCGTGGTCGCGCTCTGGTTTACGTCGCCGGATGCCGGCGTGTTCCTCGGCCAGCTCCGCCAGATGTTCGGCTGGATCCTGCCGAGCGCGGTGTCGGTCGAGGGCTTCTGGGCGCTCCCCTTCACCGACGCCGTCTACCGCCTGCCGGTGCTGGCCCTATTCATCGCCCTGATGACGACGCTCGCCATCTGGCCGGCGCCGAAGAACCTCGGCACGCTGATGAGCTGCACGGCGGCGGTCCTGCTCGGCTGCCAGTTCTGGAAGGCGCACAACGGCGGCCTGTTCATGGCCTGGTACCTGCCGCTGCTGCTGCTGGTGGTCTTCCGGCCGAACCTGGAAAACCGGCTGGCGGTCCTCGTGCTGCCCGCCCGCAAGCCCGCCTGACCGTCCGGGAATCTACCCGCGGCGCAGGTCGAAGCCGGGGGGGATCGCCTCGCGGCTCGCGAGCCAGACCTTCCAGGCGGCCTCGTCCCAGCCGAAGTTCTTCCCCGTCAGGGCGACGAGCGCCTCGAGCACCCGCTCGTTCCGCGCCACGACCTTCGACGCCTTCGGACCGCTCCCCCCCATCGACAGACCGGAATCGCCGCCGGAGCCGAAGGTGGTCGACACACGGCCCGGCGCCTCGCCGCCGACGACGACCACGTGCTCGGTCTGCAGCGACTCGACGAGCGCGGGTACCGTTGCCTCGACCCGCAGCCGGCCGAGGGCCTCCGCCGCGCGATTGACCTGCGCGTTGTCGGTGCTGCGCAGCGCTGCCACGAGCGGCGCGGCCGCCGACCGCGGGTCGATGGCCGCCAGCCGTTCGACGGCGGCGATCCGCGTCTCGGGATCGGCGTGATCGATCGCGACGGCGACGAGCGTGGTGAATGCGTCCGGGGAGCGGATCCTGCCCAGCGACTCCACGTACCATTCCCGGACCTGCCGCCGTTCCTCCTTGACGAGCGCCGCCGCCAGCGCCAGCACGGCCGTCGGGTCGGAGATCTCGCGAAGCTCCTCCGCCGCCCGCTCCGCCTCGGCAGGCTGTTCGAGACGCTTCCGCAGCCGTTCGAGTTTCGGCTTCCACTCCTTCTGCGCCAGCGTCACGCGGTCGCGCTGCTCGAGAAGCTCGATCTCCTGCGCGGTCCGCCAGGCCCCGCGATGGCGCAGGCGGCCCTGATCGGCCATCTTCTCCTCCTGCGTTCGCCGCGGCCCGGCGGCCGGGGCGGCCCCGGCCGCCGGGTCCTCGCCGTCGGCGCGGGCCGGAGGAAGGATGCCGAGCAATGCCAGGAGGATCGTGGCGGCGGCGTTCCGGATCCACATCGGGTTCATCGCCAGTCGACTCCAGGATCGCGATCCACGGATCACGGGATCACGACCGACCGTTTCCGCTCCATGATATCGGCTGGCACGCGGCGTCCGCCCCAGTTGCCCCCCCGATCCCTGCCCCGACCGGGGCGAAACCGCCGCCCATCCTTTCAAAGCGGCCGGGACGCCTGGTCGAGCAGGCTGGCGTAGAACATCGCGAACCGGATCACGATCGTGGCGATCAGGCAGGCCACGGCGGCCCAGGCGAGGAAGCCGATCACCTTCGCGACGGCGGTGAATCCCGCCCGCGACTCCTCCTCCAGGCGATCGGCGAGCCGCTCGAGCGTTTCGGCGATCGTCCCGGTCATGTCGCCGAGGCCGACCGCCTCGAGGACGCGGGGCGACAGGCGGCGCGTCTCGCGCAGCGCTTCCTCCAGGCCCGCCCCCGCCCGCAGTCGCGACTCGACCGCCGTCGGGTCGACCCGCAGTTCCGGGGCCACGGTCGCCGCCAGCGACAGCAGTCCGCGCACCTCGATGCCCGCATGGTTGCCCAGCGCCACGCCCCGGCACCAGCGCGCCTCCTCGGCGGCGCGGATCGCCGGTCCGAGGAGCGGCACCCAGGAGAGCGACCGCCGCAACAGCCCCCTGTTGCCCCAGCTCCGCACCCCCCACGGCAGGATCACGACGGCGGCAACGACGACGGCGGCCACGCAGCCGAGGTAGGTCTTCAGCCCGCCGAAGCCGTTGAGGCCGAGCCCGAGGATGTCGACCTGACGACCGTCGAGATCGGTGATCACGCCGCTGATCACGATCAGGAGCCCGACGACGGCGACGGCGGCGGCCAACTGGCAGGCAGGGCCGACGAGGCTTGCGACGAGGTCGCGGCGGGCACGGGCCGACCGCTCCAGGGCCCGCCCGGCATCGCGGAGCACCTCGGCCTCGTGGCCGGTGCGGTCACCGACGGCAGCGAGGCCGACGACGAGCGGCGGAAACGCACCGCCGGCCCGGCGCAGCGCCTCGCCCCAGCCCATTCCATCCGCGAGGCTCCGGCGCACCATCTCCAGCGCCGGTCGCCAGCGCCGCGGCACCCGGGCCACCTCGCTGGCAACCGCCGTCCGCGGGTCGATGCCCGCGCCGAGCGCAACCCCGAGCCGCCCGAGCAGATCCGCCAGCACCCGGTCGGGCATCCGTCCGCCGGCCATTGTCGTTCTCCTCGCCCGCGCGGCCCCATGGCCTCGCACCGTTGTACACCGGCGGCCGTTCTGTGCCGGTGTTTTCCGGGCAGCGCTCACACGCGCCCGTGGCATCTGGTACAAAACCGCCGTTTTCACCCCTCCAGAACCGTTGCCCTCCATGACCTGTCCGTGGCAAACCGTGGCGATCGTGGGGGTGGGCCTGATCGGTGGCTCGGTCGGCCGGGCCCTTCGCGACCGCGGGCTGGCCCGGCGGGTCGTCGGCATCGGCCGATCGACTGCATCGCTCGCCGAGGCCCGCCGCCACGGCGCCATCACCGAGGCCACGATCGACGTGGCCCGCGTCGCCGAGGCGGATCTGGTGGTCCTCGCGACGGGCGTGGCGGCGCTACCGAAACTGCTCGACGCGGTCGATGCCGCCGTCCGGCCCGGGACCCTGATCACCGACACCGGGAGCACGAAGGCCTCGGTCGTCGCGGGCTGGGAACGACGGCGACGCTCGCGGCGCGGTCGGTTCGTCGGCGCCCATCCGCTCGCCGGCAGCCATCGCCGCGGAGCGGCGGCCGCCGATGCGACGCTGTTCGCCGGGCGGGTGACGGTGGTGACCCCGGCATCCGCGACGCCTCCCGAAGACGTCGCGGATGCGGGAGGCTTCTGGTCGGCGCTGGGGTCCACCGTGTTCGTCATGCCACCGCGCGAGCATGACCGGATCCTCGCGGCCACCAGTCACGCGCCCCACCTGATCGCGGCGGCGATCGCGGCGGCCACGCCCGCGGCGGGACGGCGGTTCACCGCGGGGGGCTGGCGCGACACGACGCGGATCGCCGCCGGTGATCCCGGCCTGTGGGCCGACATCCTCCTCGACAATGCCGGTCCTGTTGCGGCGGCGACCCGCCGGATCGCGACGCTCGCCGAGCGGATGGTCCGCGCCATCGAGGCCGGCGACCGGCGCCGGCTCGTCGCTATTCTCGAGCGTGCCAAGGAGGAACGCGATGCTGTGGGAAGTTGACGTCCATCCCCGGGAAGAGGCGGCGGACCATGCGGCTCGGGCGGTCGTGGCGGGAGCGCGCGAACTCGGCATCCCCGGCTGCAGCCGGGCGAAGACCGCGGCCGGCTGGCTGATCGAGGGAAGCCTGTCGCGGGACGACGTCGAGCGGCTCGCCGCCGAGGTGCTCGCCGATCCGGTCACCGAGTCGTTCACCCTCGACGAAGCGGGCGCCGGGCCGCTCTGCGCCGGCCCCGCCGACCTCCCCACGATCGTGCACGTGCTGCCGCGGGCGGGGGTCACCGATCCGGCCGCGCAGTCGGCCCACGAGGCCTTCGGCCTGCTCGGCATCCGCCCCACCGCGGTCCGCAGCGTGCGCAAGTACTGGCTGCCGCGGCTGCCCGAGGCCGATGCCGCGCGGCTCGCCTGGAAACTGCTCGCCAGCGAGGCGATCCACGACGTCGTGGTCGGCCCCCTGCCGCTGCGGTCGCTGGCCGGGGGCAGGCCGTGGCAGTTCGTCCGCGACACCGTCCGGCTCGCCGGACTCGACGATGCCGCGCTGGCGATGCTCAGCCGCGACCGCTGCCTGGCCCTCACCGTCCGCGAGCTGCATGCCATCCGCGACCACTTCCAGTCCCTCGGCCGCGATCCCTTCGAGATCGAGCTGGAGACGATCGCGCAGACCTGGAGCGAGCACTGCTGCCACAAGACGCTCGGCAGCGGCATCGACCACGTCGGGCCGGCGGGCGCGGCGCGGTACGACAACCTCCTCAAGGAGACCGTGTTCGCCGCCACGCGGAAGGTTCGCGAGGCGCTCGGCAGCCGCGACTGGTGCGTGAGCGTGTTCCGTGACAACTCGGGCGTGGTCCGCTTCGACGGCGACCACGACATCTGCGTCAAGGTCGAGACCCACAACCATCCCTCTGCCATCGAGCCCTACGGCGGTGCAGCCACGGGGCTCGGCGGCGTGATCCGCGACGTCCTCGGCACGGGCCTCGGCGCCCGGCCGATCGCCAACCTCGACGTGTTCTGCGTCGGCGACCCGGACACGCCCGCCGCCGCCCTGCCGCCGGGCGTGATCCCGCCGCGGCGGCTGCTGGCCGGCGTCGTCGCCGGCGTCCGCGACTACGGCAACCGCATGGGCATCCCCACGATCGCCGGGGCCGTGGCCTACGATCCTGGCTACCTCGGCAATCCGCTCGTGTTCTGCGGCACCGTCGGCATCATGCCGCGCGGCAATGCCGAGGCGGCCGTGCAGGCGGGCGACCTCGTCGTCGTGGCCGGCGGACGCACCGGTCGTGACGGCATCCACGGGGCGACCTTCTCCAGCATCGAGCTCTCGACCGCCAGCGAGAGCCAGTCCGGCGGCGCCGTCCAGATCGGCCATGCCATCAACGAGAAGATCCTCACCGACTTCGTCCTCGAGGCCTCGCGGCAGCGGCTCTTCAACGCCATCACCGACTGCGGCGCCGGCGGCCTGTCGAGCGCCGTCGGCGAGATGGCGGCCACGCTGGGCGCCGAGGTCGATCTCGATCGGGCCCCGCTCAAGTACGACGGCCTGTCGGCGACGGAAGTCTGGATCTCGGAGGCCCAGGAGCGCATGGTGCTCGCCGTACCCCCCGCGTCCTGGCCGCAGCTGGCCGCGGTGGCCGCCGCCGAGGGCGTGGAGGCGACGGCGATCGGCACCTTCACCGGCAGCGGCCGGATCGTGCTGCGCTGGCAGGGGGCGGTGGCGGGAGAACTCGACTGTGGCTTCCTGCACGAGGGCCGTCCGAAGCAGCGGCTGCGATCGCGATTCACGGCCGCCGTCGCCGAGCCGGCGATCTGGTCCGGAAAGGCGGATGGCGCCGCGGCCGTCGGCGCCTGCCTGCTCGACGTGCTCCGCCTTCCCGACGTCGCCAGCAAGGAATGGATCATCCGCCAGTACGACCACGAGGTGCAGGGCTGCTCGGTGCTCAAGCCGCTGCTCGGCCCCGGGGCCGGCCCGGCCGATGGCACGGTGGTTCGCGGCGTGCTCGGACGGAACCGGGGGATCGTGCTCGGGGTCGGCCTGCGGCACAGGCTCGGTCGCATCGATCCCTACCAGATGGCCGCCGGCGGCATCGTCGAGGCGATCGGCAACGTCGTCGCCGCGGGGGCGGATCCCGACCGGATCGCGCTCCTCGACAACTTCTGCTGGGGCGACACGCGCCGCGAGGAGTCGCTGGGCACGCTCGTGGAAGCCTGCCGCGCCTGCCACGACATGGCGCTGGCCTTCATGGCCCCGTTCGTGAGCGGCAAGGACAGCCTCAACAACGTCTTCGCCTGGACCGACGCTGCCGGTCGGCAGCAGGAACTCTCGATCCCGCCGACCCTCCTGGCAACGGCCGTCGGCCAGGTGAACGACGTGCGCGGCGTCGTGTCGCCCGACCTCAAGGCGGCGGGCAACCGGCTCGCCATCGTCGGCGCTACGCGGGCCGATCTCGTCGGCACGCAGCTCGAGCTCACGGGCCGCGTCCGCGGCGGCGGGCTGCCCACCGTCGAACCCGCGGCCTGCCGCGCCGCCTGGGCCGCACTGGCGGCGGCCCGTTCGGCGGGACTGCTCGCCGCCTGCCACGACTGTTCCGACGGCGGGCTGGCGGCGGCGGTCGCGGAGATGGCGATCGGCGGCGGCCGCGGCGCGTGGATCGAGCTCGCCCTCGTGCCCCGGGCCGGCACTGGCCCGTTCCCCGACCTGGCGCTGGCCTTCGCGGAAACGCCGGGCCGGTTCATCTGCGAGGTCCGCCCCGAGCACGGGCCGGCCTTCGCTGCACAGATGGACCGCATGGCGGGCGTCACCTGGGGCTGGATCGGCACGGTGGGTGCCGAGCCGGTCGTGGAGATCGTGGCCACTGACGGCAGCCTGGACACGCTGCCGGTCGACCGCCTCGCAGCGGCGTGGCGCAGGGAGGATCGCTGACATGCTCGCACCCCGTGCCCTGATCCTCCGTGCCCCCGGCACCAACTGCGACCACGAGACGGCGCACGCGTTCGAGCGGGCCGGCGGCCTGGCCCGCCGGCTCCACGTCCGCGCCCTCGGCGAACGCCCCGCACTGGCCGACGACTTCCAGATCCTCTGCATCCCCGGCGGCTTCTCGTACGGCGACGACATCGCCAGCGGACGGATCTTTGCCCTCGAACTGCGGCTGCGCCTCGGCGACGCTCTCACCAGGTTTCGCGATCGGGGCGGCCTCGTGCTCGGCATCTGCAACGGCTTCCAGGTGCTGGTGCAGACCGGCCTCCTCCTCGCCGACCCGCAGACCGGCCGCCCCCGGGCGGCACTGGCCCACAATCACTCCGGCCGGTTCATCGACCGCTGGGTTCGGCTCCACGCCGTGGCCGGCCGCTGCCCGTTCCTGCAGGGCGTCACCGACCTCGAGCTCCCCGTCGCCCACGGCGAGGGCCGGTTCGTCACCCGCTCGGCAGCCGACTATGCGGCGCTCGACGCCGCGGGCCAGTTCGTGCTCCGCTACGCCGCCGACGAGGCTGGCCGATCGACGAACCCCAACGGGGCCGAGGGGGACGTCGCCGGCGTCTGCGATGAGACGGGCCGGGTGCTCGGGCTCATGCCCCATCCGGAGCGGTTCATCGAGGCCACGCAGCATCCGGCCTGGGCCGGCCGACTCGACCCGGCGGGGGCCGGCGCAGGGCTCGCCCTGTTCGCCAACGCGATCAAGGCCGTCTCCTGAGCGGATCGACCGCGACGCGACCTGCTGGCAGGGGCAGTCGGGGCATGCGGCGCCGTTGACGTGGCTCCGCGCGATCCCTATACCCCCCGGTCCTCCCCGTCCCCGGCGGACCGTTTTCGATGATCGACGTCCGGACCAGCGTCCCGCCCAGCGCTCCGCCCGTCGCGCGCCGGGCCTTCGTCTGCATCGTCTCCGCCGCGGCGCTGGCGAGCGGGTGCCGGCTGACGCTTCTGGAGGCGCCCGCCCCGGCGGCCATCGCACCGGTTGCCCGCAGCGGCGGGCCGACGGTGCGCACGATCCCGGTGGAACTCCTCTTCATCCGCCACGACGAGCACGACACGGCGATCCGCGACGAGCTCTGGAAGTTCATCGACGAGCAGGCCGTTCCCGTCGACCAGCGCCGGCGGCTCAATGCCAACGGACTGCGGGCGGGTGTCGTCGATGCCGATCTGCCGGAGCACCTGGCGGCCCGCCTCGACCCGCCGGATTCGGCGGCTGCGGAGCCGGCCGGTGGGCAGAAGGCCTGCGAACGGCGGACGCTGCGGCTCCTCCCCGGCGGGCGCGGCGAGATCGTCGTCGCAGCGCCGCGCGATGAGCTGGTCGTCCTCGAGCATCGTGACGGCGTCGGCACGGGCGCCACGTTCCGTGACGCCAGCGGCCTGTTCGACATCCGGCTCGCGCCCGCCGCCGACGGCCGAGTGCGGATCACGCTGACGCCGGAGATCGGTCACGGACCGCGCGAGCGGACATGGGTCGGCGAGGAGGGATCGCTGCGGATGGAGGCCGGCCAGAAGCGGCACCGGCGCGACGACCTCGGCATCGTGCTCGACCTCGCGCCGCCGACGCTCCTCGTCGTTGCCGCCAGCGCCGATCATGCTTCGACGCTGGGGGACGCCCTGTTCCGCGATGCATCCCCTTCCGCCACGACGCACCGGCTGCTGGTCATCCGGCCGCTGGCCCGGAGCGTCGATCCGATGTTCGCGCCCGACGTCGCCGCGACGCCGACCGATCAGCCGGCGATCCGGATTCGCTGACGATCCGCGGCACGCTGGTCGTCAACGCTGGCTGCGCTCTGCCGCGCCCCGTGGGAAACCCGGCAGGCTGGTGAAGCAGTGCCGCCGGCCACGCCGGGGGAAACACGGCGGTCTGCAGAACGGCGGCAAGGCAATGCACCGCCGCCGTCGGCGTGTGAACGCATCGTGGCGAATCTGTCGATTCAATCAGGGAATCCCCTTCCGTCAGCAGGGTCGAGGCAGCCATGCAACCATCAAGCAGCCGCCCCCAGGCCGCCGTCGCGCAGCGACCGCGGATGGTCATGGTATTCGCGGCTGCCTTCGTGGCGGGCGGCGCTGCGGCCGTCGGTGTCAACAGCGTGCTCGACGTCTGGCGCACGCAGGCGAAACCGATCGTGGAGAGCGAGCCGATCTTCGTCGCCCTCCGCTCGCTGCCGCAGGGGGCGCCGGTGACGGTCTGGGACGTCGGCCTGCGCAGCTGGCCGAAGGCCATGCTGCCCGCGACCGCCATCCGCGCCGCGGACTCCTTCGAAGGCTGTGTGCTGCGTCATCCGCTCCGGGAGGGGCAGCCGCTGTTGAGCATGCAGCTGATGCGCCAGGATGGGCTGGCCGCACCAGGAAGCGAACCCGACCCATTCGACGGGGCAGCCAGCGCGACGACCAACGCCTTCGCCGCCACGGTGCCGGCCACCCCCGAGGCCGACCTGTGGGCCCCGGCCGCCACCATGCCCGAGCCGCGGCCCGCGCCGCTCCAGCCCACGTCCACCGACGTCGCGCCCCTCGTGCCCAACGCTCGTGAGCCCGCCGGGCCCACGAACACCACCGTCTCTCCCGACCAGACGGCGGGGGAACCGATTCCCACACCCGCGCCGAGCGTGGCTGGCCCGGACGTCGTCGCGCCCGGCGCCGGACCGCTGCCCGAAGCGGCTGAACCCGCGGTCGGCCTGGCGGTCGATCCTGTGGCCGGTTCCCCGGCGCCGACGGTCGCGCAGCCGCTGCCCGAATCCGCGCCACGGACCGCACCCGGCGGCGCGAATCGCGTGCCGGACGAACCGACACCGGCGGAGACGGCCGCGCCGACTCCCGCTCCCCAGGCCGAACCGCCACTGGTGTCGGTGATGAAGCAGCCTGCGGATCAGGATCCGGTCGCGCCCGCCGACGTCGCGCCCGCCACGGGCGGTCAGCCGCAGCCGAAGGAGGCCGACCGCATGGTGCGGTACCTCGTGGTGCCGGAGCGGATCGCGCGGGAAGCCGACACGCTCTTCGCCGCCACGGTGCCACCCGCTCAGCAGCCCGTCGTGCAGCCGCCATCCGCACCGACCGTTGCGCCGGTCGCGGAGGAGATCGACGGCGTGACGACGGTGCCGTTGACACCGCTGCCCGAAGCGGCGGACGCGGTCGCGGAGACCCCGCCGCCGCCGCGGCAATCCGTGCCGCAGCCCGCCGCGCCCGTGGCGCGACCGACCGCGCCGCGGACGGCCGGCCCGACGGCACCCTCGATGCGGCAGACGACGACCGGCGAGCAGCCCCTGGCGGGCCGGCCCAAGGCCACGCCGCGCCAGTCGCAGGCCCCGGCGCGGCAGTCGGCGCCGCCGGCCCGGCGCGGCAGCATCGACACCCCGCGACCGAGGTCGGATTCGCCCTCTCTGCCGGAGAAGCCGAGACGCTTCGGTGCGGTGATGTCATCGATCACGTCGGGGTTCGAGGCGATGGTCGGCGGCGCCGGCCGCAGGCAGCCGCCACGACCGAGCGATTACGACGAGGCGGTGGCCACCGACGACCCGCAACTGCTGCCGGCGCCGCTGCCGCGCTGAACGGCTGCCGAGCGGCACGCCCCGCGGCAACGCGCCGCGCCTACTTGTCCGGATCGACGACGGCGTACGTGCCCCCAGTTTCAGCGGCGAGTTCCGCCAGCCGCGGCGACCGTCCGGTCGCGCCGTCCCCGAACTGCACGACCATGATCCGCGTGCCGCCGGCGGCCCGCGACAGGGAACGCAGCTCCCCAGCGGTCAGGTCATGCTCGGCATCGCCGTCGGTGAGCACGAAGACCACGTCCGCTCCGATCCGCAGCGCGGTGGCGATCGCCTCGGCGTGCCTGGTACCGCCGGCCGCCGGTACGTCGGCGATGAACGCCTGCGCCTGACGGCGCGACTCGGCGGCGGCGAAGACGGGCCTGACCACGCCCCCGTTCGGCGCGAAGACCCGCGTCCGCTCGTTGTAGAACACGATGCCGAACTGCTGGCTGTCGACGAGTTCGTCGAGACTCCGGACCAGTTCCCGCTTTGCCGCGGCCAGTGGCTGACCGTCCGGCTCGCCCATGCTCGCCGAGCGGTCGCAGACGTAGACCACCCGCCTGCCACGGGCCTCGAGGCCGAAGAATCGCGCCGACTGTCCTGGTGACCGCGGCGGGTCGGCCCAGGCCGGCGCGACCCAGGCCGGCGCGACCCAGGCCGGCGCGATCCAGGCGACGCACCACCCCAGCAGCAGGGCCCGGCTCGGCCGCCACGGCCGCCTCGCTGAACTCCCCTTCCCGGCCGTTGAGCGCGAAGTTGGAGCGGCCGATGACAAGAAAGTCCGGCGCCGCATGGCATCGTCGATCGGCGTCCGGCTGAGCGCGTCGAGAAAGGTCGGATAGGACATGGACGTGAATCTCTGGACGTGGCTCTCACGTGCCGGCCCTTACTGGTCCGGATCGATCACGATCTTTCCGGCGAGCGCACCGCTGCGGCCGATCGTCGCAGCCTCCTGCAGGGCGTGCGCCTCCGCCGTGGCCGCCAGCGGCAGGACGCGGTCGATCGGCACGGCGAGGCGGCCCGCGGCGAGCCAGCGATTGATGTCGGCCGCGGCCGCCGCCTGCTCGCGGGCATCGGCCTTGTACATCACGAAGCCGAGGAGGCTGCAGCCCTTGACGTAGAACGGCCCGACCGGGAACACCGGCCGGGCATCTCTGCCGGCCATCACGATCATCCGGCCCCGGTCGGCGAGCATCGACACGGCCCGGTCGAAATCGGGCTCGCGCTGCGTCTCCCAGAACACGTCGACGCCGCCGGTCGCCGCCTCGCGAACGGCCTCCGCGAGGTCGGGCTGCCGGTAGTCGAAGGCCGCCTCGGCACCGAGCCTGAGGAGGGCCGCCCGCTTGGCCTCCGAACCGGCGCTGCCCAGGACCCGGGCCCCGAGGATCCGCGCGATCTGCACGACGGCCGATCCGACGCCTCCCGAGGCGCCGTTGACGAAGATCGTCTCGCCCGGCCGCAGGGCCGCCCGGCCGACGAGCCCGAGGTGGGCGGTGATCGACACCAGGGCGGCGGCCGCCGCCTGCCGATCCGGGACGCCGGCGGGTGTCTTGTAGAGCCACCGTTCATCGACGACGGCGAACTCGGCCGTCGTTCCCTGCCTGCCGAGGACTCCCTGATTCGATCCCCAGACCCGCATCCCGGGCCGCAGGCGATCGACTTCGGCGCCGACGGCGACCACTTCCCCGGCGAGATCGCAGCCGACCACGTACGGGAACGGCAGCGCCATCGCCACGGCCCCCGAGCGGATGGCGGTGTCGATCGGATTGACACTGGCGGCCCGGACACGGACCAGAGCCTGTCGCGGACCGGGCACCGGGTCCGGCAGCACCTCGCAGCGGATGACAGCCGGCGGTCCGACGCCCCTGATGAAGGCTGCTTTCATGCGGCTCGTACTCGGAATTCCACTCGGTCTCCCACTTTTCCGCCGGCCTTCCTGCGTCGTTAGCGTACCGATCTCGGGGTGGTGGCGCGGCGACACCCGGCCGCTGCCCACGGTCACGGTGCAGTGGGGCGTTCCTGGTTCCCCGGGGTACGCCCCCGGAGGACGGGGGGCCGCAGAGATTCTCCGGACGGAATCGTTTACCAGCCAGCGGCACAATCGGGAAAAAAAAGGGCTTTTCCCGGCAGAAAAAACTGGCCTTTCCGAGGTGGCGACGACATAATCGTGGGCCTTTCGGAAGCCCTCGCACATGCCGACGGATTCCTGCTATTCTCTGCCCAGTTTGCTCAAAGCCCCCCACCTCCGGAACGTGCGTCCACCGACGACCGCCGCTCCGTTCCCGTTTTGGTGCCAGACACCTCGGAAAATAGGGAGCGGAGCAACGCTGGACTTGCTTGCGCCTTGAATCACACTGTCGGCGACACGAATGATGCAGTGCCCTCCGCGAGGCCTGCGGCACGACGCTGAGTCGTCCGCAGCAGATTTTCCAGATCGATCCCCGAAGGAGCCGTGAGTTGTACGATTCGCTGCTGGATGAACTCGAAGACGACGTCGTTTCCACTCCCCGGGAGGTCGAGGACCTGACCGAGAAGGTCGTCGATGCCGAGGAGGGGGATGCCGATCTGCTGGTCGAGGACGGCGATGCCGCCATCCTGCCCGAGGGGGAGATCGAGGCCGAGGCGGAGGCCGAGGTCGATGCTTCGGCCGACGGCGAGGAGATGCTCACCGAGCAGGTCGAGAACTGGTCCGACGACCCGGTGCGGATGTACCTCACGCAGATGGGAGAGATCCCGCTCCTGACGCGGGCCCAGGAGATCTACCTCGCCCGCCAGATCGAGACCACCCGGGCCCAGTTCCGCGCCAAGCTGCTGGAGTGCGAGTATGTCTGTCAGCAGGCGTTTCGCGTCCTGGCACGGGTCCATCGCGGCGAACTCCCCTTCGATCGCACGGTGCAGGTCTCGGTGACCGATCGTCTGGAGAAGGAGCAGATTCTCGGCCGGCTGCCGCATAACCTGCGGACGCTCGAGGTGCTCATTCGCCAAAACAAGTCCGACTACCGGATCGCCCTTTCCAAGAAGCGGCGCATGGCGGAGCGCCGCGAGGCCTGGGCACGGCTCGGCCGCCGGCGCCGGTGCTGCGTCCGGCTCG
The DNA here is from genome assembly GCA_014192425.1 of Planctomycetia bacterium. Taxonomy (NCBI): domain Bacteria; kingdom Pseudomonadati; phylum Planctomycetota; class Planctomycetia; species Planctomycetia bacterium. Next base: position 207,683 of record BJHK01000004.1, read on the forward strand.
TCGAGGAGCTCGGCCTGCGAACGCAGCGAATCGAGGCCACGATCCCGACGCTGGAAGGCTTCCTGGCGCGGATCCGCGAGCTGCGGCAGAAGATCGACGCCCACAAGCGGTCGAAGCAGCCGCCATCGGCCCGGCAGAAGATGATCGACGAGTACCGCACGATCCTCAAGTCGTGCCAGGAGACCCCGCGCAGCCTGCAGCGCCGCGTGGAGGAGATCCGCAGGATCTTCGCCCGCTACCAGCGGGCCAAGCGCGGCCTCTCCGAGGGCAACCTCCGGCTCGTCGTCTCGATCGCGAAGAAGTATCGCAACCGCGGCCTGTCGTTCCTCGACCTGATCCAGGAGGGCAACGCCGGCCTGATGCGGGCCGTCGACAAGTTCGAATACCGCCGCGGCTTCAAGTTCTGCACCTACGCGACGTGGTGGATCCGCCAGGCGATCACCCGTGCGGTCGCCGACCAGAGCCGGACGATCCGCATCCCGGTCCACATGGTGGAGACGATGTCGCGGGTCCGGAACGTGGCCCGGCAACTGCTCCAGGAGTACGGCCGCGAGCCGACGATCGAGGAGATCGCCACCCGCGCCGGCACGCCCGTCGACGAGACCCGGAGGGTGACGGCGATGAGCCGCTATCCCATCAGCCTCGACCGCCCGGTGGGCAACAGTGAGGACAGCCACTTCGGCGACCTGCTCCCCGACACCGGCGCCGAGAATCCGGCCGTCGGCGCTGCTCAGGAGATGCTCCGCAACCGGATCGCCAAGGTGCTCAAGTCGCTTTCCTACCGGGAGCGCGAGATCATCAAGCTGCGATACGGCCTCGGCGACGGCTACAGCTACACGCTCGAGGAGGTGGGACACATCTTCAAGGTGACCCGCGAGCGGATCCGGCAGATCGAGGCCAAGGCCGTCCGCAAGCTGCAGGCTCCGGCACGCAGCGAGGAGCTCTCGGGCTTCCTCGACTGAACCCGGCGCGGGGTCAGCGAACACGGGCGGCGGCGGTCCACGGCCCGTCCGCCGGTCCGTGACGATCCCGGTCTTCACCTGCAACCCAGTCTCCACCTCACGCCAGGAGTCAGCGCATGCTTCGTCCCCTGCTCGCCTCGGTCCTGCTCCTCGGCCTGTTTGCGGCGCTCGATCCGGCGGCCCGCGGCGCCGAGCCGGCCGCGTTCCCCCGGGCCACGATCGACCTCGGCGCGGTGGTCGGCGACCTGGAGCGATCGGTTCGCTTCTACACCGAGGCGATCGGGTTTCGCGAACTGAAGGGCTTCGACGTGTCGGCCCAGGTGGCGTCCGACGCCGGCCTCACCGACGGCAAGCCGCTGACGATCCGCGTCCTCGTGCTCGGCGCGGGGGAGCAGGCGACGAAGCTCAAGCTCATGCAGGTCGCCGACACGGTCCCGCGGGGCGGTGACAACGAGTTCATCCACTCCCACACCGGCTTCCGCTACCTGACGATCATGGTCGCGGACACCGACGCCGCCCTGGAGCGGCTGCGGAAGTTCGGTGCCAAGCCGCTCGCCAAGTCGCCGGTGCTGCTCCCCGAGTCGCTCGCGCCGCCGGGCACCTATCTGACCTGCGTCCGCGATCCCGACGGCAACATCGTCGAGCTCATCGGACCACGCGCGAGCCGCTGATCAGCCGCGGTCGCCCGGAATCTTACCGGCCGCCTCCAGCCAGGCGAGCACCTGCCCCGCCAGCTCGTCGGGGGGTGCCGACGTCGTGTCGACCACCAGTTCCGGCGCGGCGGGCTCCTCATAGGGGGCGTCGATGCCGGTGAAGCCCGGCAGCTCACCCGCCCGGGCCTTTTTGTACAGCCCCTTGGGATCACGACGCTCGCAGACCTCCAGGGGAGCCGTGACGAAGACCTCGACGAAGTCCCCCGCGGGAAGCATCCGGCGCACCGCATCGCGGTCGCGGCGGTAGGGGCTGATGAAGGCCGTCAGCGTGATCACCCCCGCCTGCACGAAGAGTTCCGCGACCGCCCCGATCCGGCGGATGTTCTCCTCGCGGTCGGCCGGGCCGAAGCCGAGGCCGAAGCGGGTGGCGAACTCCGCGCCATGTCGATCGACGAGCAGCGCCGGCGCGGCGTTCAGGCCGTGCCGCACGTTGTCGCCGTCGAGTACGAAGCTCCGCAGCCCGCGGGCATGGAGCCGGCGGTCCACGGCATTGGCCAGCGTGCTCTTGCCGCAGCCCGACAGGCCGGTGAACCAGAGCACGCAGCCCTTGTGCCCCGCCGCCCGCTCGCGGTCGGCACGGCTGACCGCGGGCTCGTGCCAACGGACATCGACCACTTCCCTGCTACCTTCTCCGGTCATTGCTCACTCCACACATGCCAAATGCTGCACGCCATGCGGCTTTCGATCGCTCAGGCCCCGACACTACCAGGCGTCGAGCCGGGCGGTGCAGGTGAGCCGCTCGCTGCCGCCCCCGGCCTGCTGACGGACCACCTCCAGCGCCATCTCCTCGCCGGCAGCCCGCCGTGACACGGCCGCGGTGAAATCGGCAAAGTCGGCGACGGGCTGGCCATCGGCGACGGCGATCACATCGCCATCCCGCAAGCCGCACCGGGCGGCGGCCGAGCCGGGCTGCACGTGCACGGCGCAGATGCCCATGCCGGCGGCACTGACCCCGAGCCTTCCCCCGCGGCGCACGTCCACGACGGCGGCGGGGAGGCGGGCGGCGACGGCCGCCACGGCCGCCTCCGAACAGCCGGTGCCGAAGAGTTCGACCCGCTGCAAGCGCCTCATGCCCGGCAGCACGTCGAGGGCCGCGTCGTCGAGCCGCAGGCCGTGCACGCTCACGACCGCCACGCCCCGCAGGCGCGGCAGCAACGACCACTCCTCCGCTCCCCCCGTCCAGGCCGGGGTGAACTCCACCTCGAGCGCCGTCCGGCCGGCCACCTGCCGTTCGCGGACCACGGCCCCGTGGGCCTCGAGCTCGCGCCGGGCGGATTCCATGGCCGTCGCCCGCTGGAATTCGAGTGCCGCGACGGCCTGTCCGGCGACGTCGGCCCGGGTTCCGGCGGCGACGGCCTCCAGGGTCCGCTCCGCCTCCGACACGAGCGCCGCGTCCGCGGCGGAGAGCATCTCGCGCAGGATCTCCAGTGCCCGGCTCGCGGCCTCGAGATCCCCCTCCTCGGCCGCCCGCCGCACAAGCGGGATCGCCGGTCTGCCCGCAGCGGCGAGCGTCCGTGCGGCCGCCTCGCGGCGCACGAACTGCGGGCTCGACAGGAGTCGTACCGCCTCGGCCAGCCCGGCGGCCGAATCGCTCGCTCCATCCCGTGGCTCCGCCGCCCCGGCAACCGCCAGCAGGGCGACGGCCACGACGCTGGAAAACAGGCTCGCTATCGACGCTGACCGGCCGACCATCGCAGACCTCCGCGCCGGGGACTGTCAGGCCCCAGCCGACCCGGAAGACTATATCGGATGCGGCGGGGGGAAATGCCGCAATCCCTGGGCGAAAAAAGGGCCTACACTGAAGGGGTCGGTGACGCTGACCTGCGGAAAGCGACCGTTTCCAATCCCTCAAGGCCCGGAACGACGGCACCGAGCCGATCCAGCCAACCGATGACGCTGCCACTCACCAGCGACCGTTCCCCGCGGCCGCCGCTCCCCACCACCCGGGCCGAAATGCTCGACCGGGGCTGGGATGCCGTGGACGTCGTCCTCGTCAGCGGCGATGCCTACATCGATCATCCGAGCTTCGCCAACGGGCTGATCGCCCGGCTGCTCGAGGGGTCCGGCTACCGGGTGGCGGTCCTCGCCCAGCCCGACTGGCGGACCTGTGACGCCTGGCGCGAGTTCGGCCGGCCGCGGCTGTTCTTCGGCATCTCCGCCGGCAACATGGACTCGATGATCAACCACTACACCGCCAACAGGAAGGTGCGGAACGACGACGCCTACTCCCCCGGCGGTGCGATCGGCCGCCGTCCCGACCGGGCCACGCTCGCCTACTGCCAGCGGGCCCGGGAGGCGTTTCCGGGAGTGCCGGTCGTGGCCGGCGGCGTCGAGGCGAGCCTGCGCCGGCTGGCCCACTACGACTACTGGAGCGACACGGTCAGGCGATCGATCCTCCTCGACGCCAAGGCCGACCTCGTCGTCTTCGGGATGGGGGAGCGGACGGTGCTCGATGTCGCCCGCGGCCTGGCCGACGGGCAGTCGGTCCGCGATCTGCGCCACCTGCGCGGCGTCGCCTACCGGCTCGGTGCCAGCGAACCGCCGCCCACCGGCGCCGACACGCTGGAACTCCCTGACTACGAGAGCGTCGTCCGCGACCCGCTCGCCTTCTGCGAGCTGACCCGGCTCTCCCACCTCGAGACCAACCCGCACAACGCCCGCCGGCTCGTGCAGCGGCACGGCCGCGAGGCGGTGGTCGTCAATCCGCCCGCCCTGCCCCTCGAGCAGGCGGAAATGGACCAGGTGTACGGACTCCCCTTCACCCGCCGCCCGCATCCCGCCTACGGCGCGGCCCGGATCCCTGCCTTCGAGGTCGTGCAGCACAGCGTGCAGATCATGCGCGGCTGCTTCGGCGGCTGCACGTTCTGCTCGATCACGGCCCACGAGGGGCGGATCATCCAGAGCCGCTCGCAGGAATCGGTCGTCACCGAAATCAAGCTCCTCGCGGCCCAGCCCGGCTTCAAGGGGACGGTCTCGGACATCGGCGGGCCGACGGCCAACATGTACCAGATGCGCTGCACCCGGCCCGAGGTCGAGGCCAAGTGCCGGCGGCTGTCCTGCGTCCATCCGACGATCTGCAAGCTTCTCGGCACCGACCATGGCCCGCTCAAGTCGCTGATGCGCGAGGCCCGGAGCGTGCCCGGCGTGGACCGCGTCCTCGTCGCCAGCGGCGTGCGGATGGATCTCGCCCGGCGCGACCCCGAGTACCTGGCCGAACTGGCCGCGCACCACGTCGGCGGCCACCTCAAGGTGGCCCCGGAGCACACCGACCCGGAGGTGCTGCGGCTGATGAAGAAGCCGGCGGCCGACGACTACCTGGAGTTCGACAAGGCGTTCCGGGCCGCGAGCCGGCGGGTCGGCAAGAAGCAGTTCACCGTCCCCTACTTCATCGCCAGCCATCCGGGCAGCGGCCTGGAGGAGATGATCGACCTGGCGGTGTTCCTCAAGCGCAACGGCTACAAGCCCGACCAGGTGCAGGACTTCATCCCCAGCCCGTTCGACATCGCCGCCTGCATGTACCACACCGGTCTCGACCCGATGACCCGCGAGCCGGTGAAGATCGTCAAGGGACTGCGCGACCGGCGGATGCAGCGGGCCCTGCTCCAGTTCTTCAAGCCGGAGAACTGGTTCGAGGTCCGCCGGGCGCTCGAGCAGGCGGGCCGGCAGGACCTGATCGGGTCCGGCTGCGACTGCCTGATCCCCGACCGGCCGCCGCGCGAGGCGCTCGACCGAAAGCGGTCCGACGCGAACCGGGCGATCAACGAGGCAACGTCCGGGGATCACATCCGCGGTGGCCCCTCGGGCGGCGGCTCGGGCGGCGGCTCGGGCGGCGACTCGGGCGGCGACTCGGGCGGTCCCTCAGGCGGTCCCGCCGCCGGCCGCAAGGCCCGGAAGGCCCGCGACCGCGGCAGCGTCGGCTACCGTCCCGGCCGCCGCGGCCGCACGTGAAGCAAGCGGCTGGCACCTGGCGATATCGCCGCACGGGCCTTGCTGAATGTGTGCCTATAGACCGATGAAAAGTAGATTCATGAGCAGCCGCGACAAATCCCCGTCGCGATGCGACGGCAGACGATGAATGGTTCATTCATGCCTCAATGAAAGGCATGCGTCGGGCCTGGAGTGGCGTTTTTCTGGGGTCGGCGCGGAGTCTCTCCGAGTCCGGCCGGCTGGCGGCTTCGTTGTGACCTCGCGTCCGCCAGGCCTCAGAGGATGTGGATATCGATCACGGGCAGCTCGTCTATCTGTCGCCTGAATCGCTGCGCGATCGTCATCGGCCTGGACGAGCGCGCCCCAGTCGGTCGGCGGGCCGCGGGCGGGCAAGACGGGCGGGGCCATGAGCTTGGCCCATGCTCTTGCGCGACGTGTCGTGCGAGCGGGGCTTTTCACGTGTGTCGCAGCAGCCGCGAGCAGCCGGTGCCAGGCGGCGAGGTAGCCCCGCACGGCCGTCCACCATGCGCGGTGCATCCCCGTGGACAAAAGCCCGCTCTCCCGCCGCAGGCTCCGCAGCCGCTCCGTCGGCGGGAGCCCGAGATCCGTGGCCGGCCGGAGCTTCCACTCGTCCACGGATCAGCCACCCGTGATCACATTCGGGGACCGATCCGTCGCCACCCCGACGAAGTAATTCACGTAATGGAAGACCGCCGGCGCCACGAGGATGATGCTGTCGAACCGGTCGAGCAGCCCGCCGTGGCCCGGGATCGTGGCCGCCATGTCCTTGATGCCCACATCCCGCTTGATCGAGGAGAGCATCAGGTCGCCGAATTGGCCGAGCACGCTCACGAGCATCCCGAAAATCACGAGGTGGAGCGGGTGCGCGAGCGCCGTGCCACGGAAGATCACGCGGCCGACGCCCGCCACCAGGAGCGTCGTCAGCACGAGGGCGCCCACGGCGCCGGCCGCCGTCTTCTTCGGGCTCGTCTTCGGCGCGAGCTTCCGCCGGCCGAACGACTTGCCGACGATGAACGCGAACACGTCGTTGAGCTCGACGGCCAGGAAGATCAGGATCAGGAGCGGCCGATACTGCCGGTCGTTGGCCAGGTAGCCCAAGTGGCCGAGGCACGATCCGAAGAGGACGAAGCCGAGCACGCCGAGCGCCACCCGCTGGACGTAGCCCTTGGGCTCGTCGCGGAGGATGGCCGCGATGGCGATGATGCCCACCGTGAGGGGCACCAGCGCGACGAAAAGCCGATACCAGTGGTCGAGCGACGCGAACGCGACGGCGAGGATGCCGAGCACGACGACGAGGCTCACCTCCTTCTCACGAAAGAGCCCCGTGGCCCGGGCGTATTCGCGGTAGCAGAGGAGGCCGAGGATCGTCACGCCGAAGATGGTCGGGCCCGTCCCGAGAAGGATCGGCAGGAGGATCGCCGCCGCCAGCACGATCCACGAGCGGGCCCGCACCAACAGCTCGTCGGCCAGCGGCCCGGCGATCCGGCCCGACCGCACGAGCAGCCGGATCAGGACGGGGGTGGCGACGACGGCCGCCGCGATCGTCGCCGTCGTGACCCGGGTGACGGGATCATCGAAGGCCCGCGCGGGATCGAAGAGTTGCCCGATATTCATGCTGCTCATGCCGACCGGCTCCGCAGCGTGGCGGCGATCCGGGCGAGCCGACGGGCCGCCGTGATCAGGCTGCCGACGAGGATCACGGCAAGGGCGGCGGCGACGAGGCCGCGGCCGCCGAAGGCCGACTTTACCGGGAGCCATTCCGCCGGGAGCAGGCCGCCGGCCGCGGCGACGGCCGTCAGCAGGGCCATCCGCTGCTGCTTTGCCATCGGCCCGCAGAACTCGTGGCGGGCCCCCGCGGCCTTACCCATCACGCGGACGTAGGCCGTGAACATCGCAGCGCACGCGGCGAAGCCCGCGAGCACGACGTCGCCGCCGACGGCGTGCCCGGCCCCGACGATCGTCGCGGTGTCCGACACGCGGTCGGGAACCTCGTTGTAGAGTTCGCCGACGGGCGAGGCCCGCCCCGACTCGATAGCCACCATCCCGTCGAGCAGATTGGCGAGCAGCCGCAACTGGATCAGCACCGCCGCCGCCAGCCATGCGGCCCGTTCCCCTCCGGCGGCGTGGGGCGTGGCCGCCAGCGCGAGGCCGGCCCCGATCCCGCACACCATGCCGGCGATCGAGATAAAGTTGGGCGAGACGCCCCGGCGGGCGAGCCACCGCGCGGTCCACTGCCAGATCGGCCAGCCCCGCGCGGCGATCGGCCGCCGCTCCGTCGGCTGGTAAGGCGTGTCGGCCACCGCTACCTCCCGATGAGAAACATGCCGATGATCAGGCAGGCCATCCCCGCCACGTGCACCGGCCTGATGGGAACGCCATGCGCGACGAGCCCGATGACCGCGGCCCAGATGAAGGTCGAGGCGTAGATCGGGTACAGCACCCCCGGCTGCCCGCCGCGCCGGAACGCGGCCACGAAGAGCACCATCACGGCGACGTAGCAGGCGACGCCGCCGAGGATCCGGGGCTCGAGAAGGAACGACGCGAGGCCCCCCGCGGCCCGGTCGGCCCCCGCCTTGTATAGGTATTGGCCCACGGCCCCGAGCAGCGCGGCCACGACGAAACAGAGGATCGGAATCGCGGATGCAGGCATGGGCATGGGCTCGACTCCCCGGGCGACGCCGTCGGGACCGAATCAGATTAGAGGATAGTCAACGATAGTCCGACCAATGGCACTTCCTGAACCATTTTCGAGCCGATGAGCGGCTCGTCGAACGGCTCGGGAGCTGAGCGCCCCGTCTCCTGGTCCCGAACACGCGGCACACGGAACGCCTGCCCTCCCCCTGGAGTGGCGTTTTTCTGGGGTCGGCGCGGAGTCTCTCCGAGTCCGGCCGGCTGGCGGCTTCGTTGTGGCCTCGCGTCCGCCAGGCCTCAGAGGCTGTGGATATCGAGTGAACGAAGGCCGGGAAGGGCAAGCGGATCACGAGCGTGACCTGCCTCGACACGAAGACGAGCCCGGAACTCGTGTTCACGGGCACCTTCTTCTGGGACGCCACCGGTCACGCACGAGGCCCTCGGCACCGTCCGCGTGATGAAGACCTGCGGGATGACAGGGGAGGTGGTGGGCAAGGCGGCGAGCGTGGCGATCAGACACGATACGACGCCACGGGGCGTGTCCGAGAAGCACGAGATCGACGCCCGTGAAATCGACCGTGACGTGGCGAAACCGTTCGAGCCCGGTCGTGATCCGCCGCGCCTCGGACCGCGACAGCAACTGCACGCCGAAGGCGGCGAGGCGGACCGTCGTCCTCGTCCGATCGAAGGCGAGCGTATCCGGATTGGTCCACTGGCGAAACACGTCGGCGAGCACTGGCACCCGCCCCGGGGCAAACTGCATGCAGACCCGGGTGCCGGTGCGTGGTTCCACGAGCAGTTCGATGGTGGTGTCTCGGGCATCGTTGTCGGTGAACCAGGCAACGCGTCCGGATTCGAGCCGATACCGATTTGCCGCTTTCGCCGAAAAGAAAATCCCTTCGCCGGTATGCCGCGCGGGCTGGGTCGTGAACCGGCCCTTCTCGAGCACGAAGACAGCCTCGACGTCTTCGGAAAGATGGAGCGACTCCCGGACGTGGCGAAAGACGCCGATGCCGTCGTCGGCGATATCGACGAGCACGCCGGCGGCCGAAACGACGGCGGTCACCAGCAACACGGTTCCGCCGCTGTGATCGATGGCGTTGTTGACCATCTCGGTGAAGGTGTAGCCGACCGTGGCGAGCTCCTGTCCTGACAGGCCGAGGTCCGCCAGCGCCGGCCGAACCTCGCTCCACAGCCGATCTTCGGCGAGCCCCCGAAGCGGCCGGTCCCAGCGGGCGCCCGGGAGCACGTATCTCGCACCGCGTCCCGCGCCAGCCGTCCGCACGCGACGAGCTCCCGAAGTCGCCGCTGGGCTGTCGCCCGCGATACGTTCAGGATCGCCATCGCCTCGTCCGTGGAGATGGCGCCGTACCCGAGGGCGTGGACGACGAGCGGACTGGAAGCGTCACGGCTCATGCAGAAGACCTGACCTATTTTTCGAAGAATAGATCAAAATCGGTCAGCAAGCGAATGTCTCGGGCGAAATCCTTGTTCCGCTGGTTCACCGGATGCGGCCCGAGCGACCGACCAACCTGACTCGGCCGGTTGACCATCTGTGAATATGGGAATATGGTTTCCCATATGAAAACCACGATCGAGCTGCCGGACGACCTGTTCATCGCCGCCAAGAAACGGGCGGCCGAACTCCGCGAACCGCTGCGGGCGCTCGTGGAACGCGGCCTCCGCGCCGAACTTGGCCGCAGAACGCCGCGACGCGGGCTCAAGCCGAAGACGATCCGGTGGGTGACCGTGGCGGGCGGGCTCCCCGCCGGCGTGGACGTCGCCGATCGGGCCGCGATGCACGACTGGCTGCATCGGCAGCGATGATCGCGCTCGACACGAACCTGCTGATCTACGCGCACCGCGCCGACACCCGCGAGCACCGCGACGCCCGGGGTGCGATTGAAAAGGCCTGCAACGCGGCTGGCGGATGCGGCATTCCGCTGCCGTGCGTGGCCGAGTTCTTCAGCGTCGTGACCCATCCGGCGGCGAGCGGTTCCCCATCGTCAGCGCGGGCTGCCGCCGACTTCTTGGCGGCTCTCGCGGAGGCCGGCATCGGGATCCTGATGCCGGGACCGTCGTTCCCGACTCGCCTGCTGCAGACGGCGAGCGATCTGGAGGTAACCGGCCCGCGGATCTTCGACGTCCAGATCGCTCTCTGTGCGGTCGATGGCGGCGCCACGGAACTGTGGACGCATGACCGCAGGTTCGTGAAACTTCCCGGCCTCGCGGTCAGACATCCGCTCTGAGTGGCGATCACGCCCCCGGTATCACAAGGAAAAGCCGCCGGCGGCCGCGGCTATCTGGCCGCCGCCGCGACTCCGGCCGGCCGGACGCCGGCTCCCGTGCGGCCGGTGAGCGGATCGCCGAGTTCCCTTGCCTGCATTACAAATCCTACGGCGGCACCGTACGATTTGCAGGGTTTGGATCCCCCGCCAAATAGAGTCCCGGATCACGTCCCTCGCCGCCACGCGGCCCGTCGTGGTCATCACCGGCGGCCGGCAGACAGGCAAAACGTCGCTCGCCCGGCGGCTGTTTCCCCGGCATGCCTACGTGTCGCTCGACCTGCCGAGCGCCGCCGCCCAGGCCGAGCACGACCCGTCGGCGTTTCTCGGCAAACATCCGGCGCCGCTGGTCATCGACGAGGTGCAGTACGCGCCGGGCCTCTTTCGCCATCTGAAGCGGGCGGTCGATGAGCGGCGGCGCGAGCCGGGCCGGTTCATCCTCACCGGCTCGCAGCCGTTCACGTTGATGCGCGGCGTATCGGAATCGCTGGCCGGCCGGGCCGCGATCGTGGACGTCGAGGGGCTTACCTACGCGGAAATCCGCTCGGCACGCCCGCGGATGACGATCGGCGAGATGCTGCTGCGGGGCGGATTCCCCGAACTGCACGCCGACCCGTCGATCGACACCGCCGAGTTCATGCGGTCGTACGTCGCGACCTACCTGGAGCGGGACCTGCGGAGCCAGCTCCGCATCGGCAGCCTCCGCGACTTCGAGCGGTTCATCCGGGCGGCCGCGCTGCGATCCGCACAACTGCTCAACAAGGCCGAGCTCTCGCGGGACGTGGCCATCAGCGGCTCGACCTCCGGCGAGTGGCTCGGGCTCCTGGAACGCGGCGGGATCGTGACGCTCCTCGAGCCCTGGTTCGCAAACCGCGGCAAATCCCTGGTGAAGACACCCAAACTCTACTTTCGCGACACGGGCCTGGCGGCGTTCCTCATGGGCATCAAGTCCGCCGACGAGCTGGCCGACTCGCCGCTCGTCGGCGGGCTCTGGGAAACCTTCGTCTGCGGGGAACTTCGCCAGTCGCTGGCCCGTGCCGCCCCCGCGCGGCAGCTGCACTTCTGGCGTGATCGGACGAAGGAGGCCGATTTCCTCATCCATGCGGGCGGCCGTTTCACGATCGCGGACGCCAAGTGGACCGAGTTTCCCACGGCCGCCGACGCCGCCCGTCTGCTGCGGATTCGGGACTCCCTGCCCGCCGGCCGTGTGGCCCGGATAGCGATCATCTGCCGCACGCCGGACCGGCATCCACTGATCGCCGACGCCGTGCCGCCGGTCGAGGCGCTGGGCCAGGCCGACGCCGCCGGCTTCGCGGCCGCGTGAAGCTTCCGTACGATTGGCAGCCTTGGATCGCCTGGGTCAAGGGGTCTCGGCAACGCCGCCACGCTGCCGGGAACCCTTTCCGCGTCACGCGCATCCAATCCCTGCAGAGGCCGTCCGCAGACCCGGCCACCCACGCCCCCCGAGAGCCACCCCAAGCCCATGCCCAAGACCGATCGCCGCGAGTTCCTCGCCCGCTCCACGGCCGCCGCCGCCGTCCTCGGGTTTCCGTTCGTCGGTCGCATCTCCGCTGCGGCTGGTGCTGACACCGCTGCTGACGATTCCACACCGGCCGACCGGCCGGCCTTCGACTATGCGGCTGTGTTCGCCACGGCCCGCGAGCGGATGCAGGCCCAGCACAAGCCCGGCGTCGTGATCGTGATTCCGCCCGATGCTGACGATGCGGCGGCCTTGAAGTTGGCACTGACCGCCACGCTCCTGCCACGCTCCTTGACCAACGGCCAGAGGTGGGCGACCGGCAGGCTTTTCTCTCGGGCCGTGTTCGTCGTCCTGCCGTGGCATGAAGTCCGGAAGCGGTTGCCCGGGGCCGATGCCGATGCCCTGTGCCTGATCCTCGATGCCGCCGGCAACGTCATCGAGACGGTTCCCGCCCCTGCCAGGCCTGTGGACGCCGCCGAACGGCTCCTGCCGGCCGCCGTGCTCGGCGCCACGTTCATCGCCGACATGAACGCCCGGCTCGACGGCCCCGACGGCCGGCGGCTCGCCGCCGACGCCAAGGCCGAGCGGGCGGCGCGTGCCGATGGCGGCAAGGAAGTCGACCGGTTGCTCGCCGGACTCGCCGCCCCGGATGCGGGCGACGCCGAGCGTGCCGCCGCCGCCAAGGCCCTCGCGGAACTGGTCGCAACCGCTGCGGCGATCATGCTGGAGAAACGCAGCATGGCCGACCGTGAACTGGCTCTGCGGATCGACGACATCCTCGTGGCCGCCTGTGGCGGCATCCCCGTTGGCCCGGACTCGCCCGGCCTGCCCCACGGCGTGCAATGCCATGAAGTCATGATCAAGATCGATCCCTGCCCGTTATGCGGATTGGGCCGTCCCGCCGGCCCCGCCGCCAGGCGGTTTCTCCACTTTCTCAGCAGCCCCGAGGCTGCGACACAAGCGAGCCCACCGCGTTCGAGTCCCGCCGTCCAGCCGTACTGACCCTTCAGGAGCAACCCATGCCCAAGACCGATCGTCGCCAGTTCCTGGCCCGCACCACGGCCGCCGCCGCCGTCCTCGGGTTTCCGTTCGCAGTCCGGGCCACAGGCGGCGAACCACCCGACGCCGCGCCGGCCGACCGGCCGCCCGTCGACTACGCGGCCCTGTTCGCCAAGGCCCGCGAGCGGATGCAGGCCGAGCACAAGCCCGGTGTGTTGATCGTCATTCCACCGGGCGAGGACGATGCTGCGGCGCTGGAGTTGGCGATCACGTTTCTCCTCGCGCCCACGCTCGTCGGGCCCGCACTCATCGATGGGAAGTTCATCGAGCATGCCGGCCCTGCCCCGGCCACCGCCCGGCTCTTTTCCCGGACGGTCTGCGTCGCCCTGCCACGGGATGACATCCAAAAACGGTTTCCCGATGCCGACGCCGCAGCCCTGTGCCTGATCCTCGACGCCGATGGCAACGTCATCGAGACCGTTCCAGCGCCCGCCATGCCTGCTGACCAAGCCGCGCGAACGCTGCCCACGGCGGCCTTGAGCGCCGCCATCATCGCCGACATGAACGCCCGGCTCGACGGCCCCGACGGCCAACGGCTCGCGGCCGACGCCAAGGCCCAGCGGGCGGCGCTCACCGACGGCGGAAAGGAGATCGACCGGCTGCTCGGACTGCTCACCGACGGCAGCGATCGGACGCGCGAACTCGCCACCAAGAGCCTTGCGACACAGGCTGCGGCCGGTACGGCGATTCTCCTTGAGAAGCGGAAAACGGCCAGCCCGGAACTGGCCGAGCGGATCGACGGTGTCTTGGTCGCCGCCTGCAGCGGCCTCGAGGCAGACATCGCCGCGCCGCATCTGCCCTACGGCGTCGCTTGGCGCGACTTCACCGTGTTTTTGGACTGCGGCGGCGTGTGTGCCACCCTCGGCGATCGTCGGATCAACATCCGACCACCCGCAAAGTGCGGCCTGAGCCGCCCCGGGCCGGCTGCCCGGCGGTTTCTCCGCTTCCTCGGCAGCCCCGAGGCCGTCGTCACCGCCACCGCCAAAAAGGCTGACCCGTGACGGACGCTGCCGCCGCGCTTGCCGGCATCGAGCCCGTCGGTGTCGGGTTCGCCCTCCATCCCGACGCCGAGTATCTCGGCCTCTGCCGCGGGATCATCGAGAGCGACGCCGAGTTTTTCGAGATCGCCCCGGAGTCGCTCTGGCTTCCCACGGCCGACGGGACGCTCGCGCCGAGCCCGTGGGTCGACGTGATCGACGACCTCTGCACGCGGTCTGGAAAACCGGTGGTCGGCCACGGCCTCGGCCTCTCGCCCGGCCACGCGGGCGACGACGAGCCGCGGCTGGCCCGCTGGCTGGAGGCGATCGCCCGCGATCAGCGCCGGTTCGGCTTCCGCTGGTACACCGAGCACCTCGGCTGGATCACCGCGGCGGGGCTCGAGGCGGTGCTGCCGCTGCCGCTGCCCCCCACCGCCGAGGCCGCCCGCACCACCGCCGCCCGGCTCGCACGGCTCCAGCCCATCATCCCCGTCGTCGGCTTCGAGAACCAGGTGTCGTACTTCGCCTTCGGCGATCCGCGGCAGGAGGCGGGATTCTGGAACTCGATCTGCGCGGCCGGCGACCTGTGGCTGCTCCTCGACCTGCACAACGTGTTCACGCAGTGCCAGAACATGGCCGTGCCGATGGCGGAATCCCTGGCCGACCTCGACCTGTCGCGGGTCATCGAGATCCATCTCTCCGGGGGCAGCGAAAGCGAGGCTGCCTGGCTCCCCTCCGGACGCGTCCTGCGGATTGACTCCCACGACGGCCCGGTCCCGGAACCGGTCTGGGAAGCCTTTGCGGCGCTCCGGCCCCGGTGCCCGAACCTCAAGGGGGTCGTGGTTGAGCGGCTCAACGGCACGCTCGCGCCGGCCGACGTGCCCCCCTTGGCCGCGGAAGTACGGCGGGCGCGGCGGATCTTCTGGGAAGGGTGACCAGGATGCTCCGCGCCGTTCAGGAACTGCTGCTCGACTGCCTGCTCGCCGACGACCCGGTGCGGGCCCTGAAGGAATCGCTGCCGCGGGCCGCGGGGCTGTCTGACGAGGAGCGGGCCTGGCTCGCGGGGATCGACGCCGACGGCCTGGCGATCACCGCGCTGATCGTGAAGAAACTTCGCTTTGAGCGGCTCACGCTCGCGCACGGGGAGATGCAGGACCTGTTCGACGTCGATCCGGACCGGTTCATGCAGCTCTACCGGGAATACACCGCGGCCGTGCCACCGACCGGCTACTTTCCCACGCAGGAAGGCGACCTGTTTCGGGACTGGCACCGCCGGTAGCCGCTGGCGGTTCTTGCCTTCACCGAGGAGCGCGCCTTCCTCCGCGGCTACGACCGCACGAAGCGGCTCATGCAGGACATGGTCGATCTGTCGCCGCGTCACGCCGGCTCCAGGGCCCGGCGGACGAACACCTCGGCGGCGATCTTCGCCTCCGAGACGAGCGTGTAGTTGTCCGAGACGGCGTGGATCCGCCGGGCGAGGTCGGCGTCGAAGCAGCGCATCACCAGCCGCAGCGGCCGGCCGCTGCGGCTGGCCTCGGCCACGCTCTGGGCGGTGAGGCCGATCTCCAGGTTCAGGGCATCGTTGCTCGTGCAGGCGACGAGCGCCCGGGCCCGCTCGATCCCCGCCCGGTGGAGGATCACCGGCCGTGTGGCGTCCCCGACGATCACCGGGCAGCGCGGATTGGTCTCGCGGTGCATCTCGTCGTCGGCGACGGGGTCGATCACGACCACCGGGATGCCACGGCCGGACAGATCGCGGGCCACGGCCGTACCCACCGACCCGAGCCCGCAGACGACGACGTGGTCGCGGAGCCGGCGGGCGCGGAGCTCGTTCCGCAGTTTCTCCGCCGTGCCGGTGAGCACGAACACTGCCAGCAGCGAGGCGGTGATCGCGATCAGCAGCACGCCCGCGAACATCAGCGCCACGCCGAACAGCTTCACAGCAACCGGCGCGTGCTGGAGGTTGATGTCGCCGAAGCCGACGGTGGTGACCACCGTGGTCGTGAAATAGACCGCGTCGATCCAGCTCAGTCCGAGGCTGAAATGGAAGACGACGATCGCCGCCAGGTAAATGCCGACGAGCAGCAGCGGAATGGCGATGAACTCCACGCGCACGGGGCGGCGCGGCAGCATCGCCGGCCGCCGGGCCGGCGGCGCGGCAGCCGTGGGAACCGCGAGCGCCGCCGCGACGAAGGCGCCGGCGGCGAGGTCGGCCGGCGTGAGGGCGGCGGCGATCCCGAAATCCGCCTCGAACCGCCGGCAGAGCTGGGGCTGCGAGTGCCGCATGACGACGCGCACGGCCGGTGCCTCGCCGCGGATCTCGAGCGCCGCCTCGAGGTTGTCCACGTCGCTCGACGTGGTGAGCACGGCCGCCCTGCAGTCGGCGAGGCCGGCCGCCTCGCGGGTCGAACGGGCGCGGAAGTCGCCGCGCACGATCCGGGCTCCGGAGGCCACGGCCCGCTCCAGCCGTTCAGCGGTCGTCCGCTCGTCGGCGATCACGGTCACGCCGCAGCCGCAACCGCACAGCGACTCCACGACCTGCAGGCCGAATCGCCCCAATCCGCAGACCACGACGGCTTGCATGGCGGGGGATTATAGCCGCCGGCCACGGGCCCCGGCCCGGCCGGACGGCGTGGTACGCTTCTTGACGGCCCCGGTGGCCCGATTCCGCTGTCCTGTGGAGGTGCCATGCGTCCCGTCCGTATCGCGATCGCGATTGCCGTCTGCCTCGTCGCCTCGCCGATCCCCGCCGCCGACACCGCGACCGCCTCGCTCCGGGAACTCTCCGTCGCCGAAGCCGCCCGGCTCGCCGCCGGCCGACCCGGCGTGCTCAGATTCCCGGCCCTGACGGCGCTCCCGGCGGACGTCGCCCGGGAACTGGCCCGGTACCGCGGCGGCCTCGCGCTGGACGGGCTGACCGCCCTGACGGACGAAACGGCCGAGGCCCTCGCGGCACACGCCGGGCCGCTCTCGCTCGACGGCCTGACCGCGATCTCGGACCGCGCGGCGGCCGGGCTGGCCCGGCATGCCGGCCGCCTGTCGCTCGACGGCGTGGCGGACCTCTCCGACGAGGCGGCGGTCGCGCTGGTGAAGACGGCCGGCGTCGGCGCCAAGGACATGCCTGGAGGTCTCTCGCTCCGCGGCCTGAAGCGGGTTTCTCCCCCGGTCGCCACGGCACTCGCCGCCCGCAAGGGGGGCGGCGTCGCGCTCGAGGCGGTCACCGATCTGCCGGCCGAGTCGGCCGGGATCCTGATCGCCTCCAACGCCCCCTTCGACTTTCCCCGCATCAGCGAGCTCTCCGCCGAAGCGGCACAGGCCATCATCGCGTCCCCCCGCGAACGCTACATCTCCCTGAACGGACTCACCGTCGTCCCCGACGAAGCCGCCCTGATCGCCAGGCGGCTCGACCTCCACCTGCCCCGACTGAAGTCGCTCTCCCCGGCGTTCATCGCCGCGATGCTGAAGCGGCCCGCACACCACGTCACGAACGTCAACTTCGACGGCCTCGAGGAACTCTCCGACGAGAACGCGGCGGCGATGAAGGCCCACGACCGGTTCAACCTGTCGCTCAACGGGCTGACCTCGCTTTCGCCGGCGGCGGCCCGGTCGATTGCCGCCCGCAACGGGTTCTTGCATCTCAACGGCTTCACGTCGGTGTCTCCCGAGGTTCTCGCGGCGCTCGCCGAGCACCAGGCTCATCCCGCGGCCCGACCGTTGGTGTTCCTCGACGGCCTGACGACGCTGGGCGACGACGCCGCGGCGACCCTCGCCCGGTGGCCGAAGTGGAGCGGGCGGCTGCCCCGGCTGGAAACCGTGTCGGAGGGCGTCGCGACGGCCCTCGCCTCGAGCCGCAACTGGGACGGCAGCCTGCCCGCCGTAAAGTCGCTCTCCGCGCCGGCAGCCAAACAACTGGCGACGCGACGGGGCAACCTGCTCCTCGACGGCCTCGGCGAACTGCCCGACGACGTCGCGGCGGCGCTCGCCGGCCACGCCGGGGGCACGCTCTCGCTCGCCGGTGTGCGGACGCTTTCAGACGGTGCCGCCGCGGCGCTCGCCACGCACGCGGGGCGGCTGTCGCTCGACGGCCTCGCCGCGCTGTCGTCGGCCGCCGCCCGGTCGCTCGCCGCCCGTCCGGGGGACTGGCTCACGATCGACGGTGTGAAGAGCCTGACGCCCGAGGCCGCGCGGGCGTTGGCGGCCGCCCCGGGCGTCGTCTCGCTCACCGGCCTCGACACCGTGCCGGAGGATGTGCGGGCGATCCTCCGGCCTGCGACCGGCCTGATCCTCCCGACCGCGCTGCGTCGGAAGGCGACCGACGTGGCCGCGGCGGCCGGCGACGAGAAATCTGTGCACCGGTTCCTCGCCGACCACTGCGGCGAGTGCCATGGCGAAGACGCCGAGGACGTCCAGGGATCGTTCACCATCGACAAGCCCTGGCCGTCCATGGGCGACATCGGCGGCCGCGTGGCCTACGCCTCGATCGCGGAGCGGCTCCGCGCGGGGGACATGCCGCCGCCCAGCGAGACGAAGGGGCGGCCCGATCCGGCCGAGGCGGTCCGGGTGATGTCCTGGATCCTGGCCCAGCTCGACACGCCGCTGCCCGGGCCGGCCGTGGCCTACGACGTCAAGGAGAAGCCGGTGGACGGCAACCGGCTGCCGCACGCGATCCTGTTCGGCGGGCCGCGCGGCCCGAGCGTGCCGCCGCCACCGCGGCTGTGGCGGATCTCGCCCGAGGCCTATTTCGGCTGGGTGGGGAGTTTTCAGGGGGCGAACCTGAGCCAGCAGCCGTTCGGGCTCATCCAGGACGCCGGCATCAAGGACTTTGCCGCCCTGTATGCCCCCGACGAGGGCGCCTCAGGGCTGCTGCTCGCCAACGCCGACCTGATCGTCGACCACCAACTGCGTGCCCACGTCCTCGTGAACGTCAAGGAAAAGCCGGAGGCCGCCAAGCAGAACCCGTGGCCGAACGAGGCCCGGATCAAGACCTGCTCTCCCGAGGAGCAGCGCCGGCTCGAACAGGGCGTCCGCGTGGCGGGCGCTGGTGCGTTCGCGCCACTCATGCATCCCGACGTCGCCGCGACCCGCGTCGAGCTCGAGGCCGCGATCGCGCAGCAGTTCAACACGGCGCTCGCCCGGGCCCCGGAGCCCGCGGAGGTGCAGAGCCTGGTCTCGCTGTACGAAACGGTGGCCCGTGACGGCGACCATCGCCTGGCCGGCAAGACGCTCCTCATGGCGCCGCTGCTGACGCCGGAGGCCGTGCTCCGCTTCGAGATCGGCGCCGGGGCGGAGGTCCGGCCCGGCGTCCGCATGCTGTCACCGCGCGAGATCGTTCAGGCCGTGAGCCTGGCGGTGGGCACGAAGCTCGATCCCGAGCTCGTCAAGGCCGCCGCGGCCGGTGGCCTGAAGACACGCGCGGACGTGGCGGCCCACGTTCACCGTATCCTCGACACGCCAACGATCCCCAAGCCGCGGATCCTGCAATTCTTCCGCGAGTATTTCGGCTACCACCGGGCGACCGAGGTCTTCAAGGATCCGCTCCCCGACTTCCGCGTGCGCCGCGGCCAGCATTTCAGCGCGGGGGCGATGGTCGATGGGGCCAACGCCCGCGTGGCCGCCGTGCTCAACGACGACCGACAGGTGCTCGAACGGCTGCTGCTCGGGACCGAGGTCGGACAGCCGGCCCCGGCGGGTGATTCATCGGGCCGCACCCGCACCGGCCTGCTGGAGAATCCCGCCTGGCTCGTCGCCTGGTCCACCAACTTTCACAACGACCCGGTCCGCCGGGGCAGATGGGTCCGCGAACAACTGCTCGGCGGGCGGGTGCCCGACCTGCCGATCAACGCCGCCGCCATGATTCCCGACGACCCGCACCGCACGCTGCGCGAGCGGCAGTCGGTGACCCGCGATGCCGCCTGCTGGAAGTGCCACTACCGGATGGACGACCTCGGCCTGCCGTTCGAGAACTTCGACCACTACGGCTATGCCCAGGACGGGGAGGAGGTGCTCGATCCCGAGGCCACCGCGCAGGCCAAGGGGAGGAAGATCCAGCGGACCGCCCCCCTCGACACGACCGGTTTCGTCTCCCACACGGGCGACCCGCGGCTCGACGGCCCGGTGCGGGACGCCCCGGAGATGCTCCGCCGGCTGGCCGGGTCGGAACGGGTCCGGCAGGTCTTCATCCGACACGCGTTCCGGTTCTTCATGGGGCGAAACGAGACGCCGGGCGACGCGCCGACGCTGCAGGAGGCAGACCGGGCCTACGTGGAGAACGACGGCAGTTTCCGGGCGGTCGTGGTGTCGCTGCTGTCGTCGGAGGCATTTCTCCAGCGATCCAGCGTCACGGCTGCCGAGCGGCCCGAGAAGAAGACGGTCCGCCGTTAGCAGACCGTGGCACACGCCGGTCGCCGCACGATGCAGCGACCGTCGACCCGGGAAACCCGCGGCGTTTCCCGCAGTCGACACAGTGGAAAGAGGCCATGGATGGCTTTTTCCAAGGACATCCGGGCGCCGCCGTCAGCCCGCCGGCAGCGGCGGGTCGTCCTGGTAGATCCGGTACTTCTTGGTGACGATCGCGCCCCCGCGCTCCAGCGTCCGCTTCGAGAGGTAGTTGCTCTCCAGCACCCAGGAGAACTCCGCCTCCTCCATCCCCCAGTCGAGCACCGGTTTCACGAGGGCGGCGGTGAGGACCAGACCCACGCCCCACGCCTGGTATTCGGGCACGACGTTGGTGCTGATCACGCGCATCCGCTTGATGCCGCGCTTGTTCCAGAGCAGCCGCAGGAAACCGAAGGGAAAGAGCCGGCCGTTGATGGCCTTGATCCGCGGGTTGTAGTCGAGCAGGCAGAAGACGCTGCCGATCGGCGTGCCGTTGACCTCGGCCACGAGGGCCAGTTCCGGCACGATCAGGTGCCGGAGGCTCGCCGCCATGTGCTTGATCTCGGCGGCCGAGAGGGGAACGAATCCCCACGTGCCGCCGAGGCTCGAGTTGTAGATGTCGAGGAACATCCGCACCTCGTCATCGAACCGGCTGCGGTCGAGCGGCCGGACGGTGACGCCGAAACGCTCCTTCACCCCCTCCACCATGCTGCCGAGCTTGGAGTCGAGCGACGAAAGCATCGACGTCCTGCCCCAGAACGCGTACAGGTCCTCAATCTTGCCGAACCCGCTCGCCTCCACGAGTCGGGCGTAATAGGGGCGGTTGTGGGTCATCATGAAGAACGGGGGCGTGTCGAAGCCCTCGATCAGCAGTCCGCACTCGTAGTTGAGCGACGGGTTGACCGGCCCGCGGACGCTGGTCATGCCCTGGTCGCGCAGCCAGCCCCGGGCGGCGGTAAACAGGCCCCCGGCGGCCTCGACGTCATCCTCGCATTCGAAGAACCCGAAGAACCCGCGCTGCTCTCGATAGCGCTCGATGTGTCCCGCGTTGACGATGGCCGTGATCCGGCCGACGTCGCGGCCGCCGCGGGTGGCGAGAAACGACCGGCACCGCGACCGCTCGTAAAAGGGGTGCGGCCGGAAGTTGAGCAGTTCCTCCTGCGACGCGATGACCGGCGGCATCCAGCAGGGGTCGTCGCGGTAGATGGCCCAGGGCAGGCGAACGAAGCGTCGCTGCTCGGCCCGGGCCTGGACCGGGCGTATTGTCAGTGCAGCCACGCAAGTCTCCCTGGCTCTCCCAGGCCGCACAGTCCACACCCCTCACTGGAGGGAATGGCGCGGCGGGGTGTCGGTCCGGTCGTGACGGCCAAACCCGGCTTTATCTTCGGACGCTGGCGTCATTTTCGTCAACGTCATCGGCTGCAGCAGTCCGTGAAATTCGGCCGGGCATTTTCACCGATCTAGAATTGCTCCCGTGGTCGGCAACGGAGCGTTTGACCCGGAAGCCCCTGCTGCACCGCCATGTCACCACTGCTCGCCTCTTCGCTGCCCGACACCTCCGACTGCCTCGTGACCGGCGCGACCGGTCTCGTCGGAAACAACGTCGTTCGTCAGTTCGTCGATCGTGGCCGTCCCGTCCGCGTCCTCGTCCGCGGATCGGGGCCGGTCGTCGACCGGGCATTCGCCGGGCTGCCCGTGACCCGCTGTCCGGGCGCGCTCGACGACGAGCGGTCTCTCGCCGCGGCCAGCGCCGGTGCGGGCGTCGTCGTCCATGCCGCCGCCGTCGTCCACTGCGGCTGGGCACGGCTGGAAGAGATGCGCCGTGTGAACGTCGAGGGAACCCGGCTGGTCGCCCGTGCCGCGCGGCTGGCCGGTGCCCGGCTGATCCACGTCTCCAGCGTCGATGCGATCGGCCTGCGGTCGGATGGCGGTCCGGCCGACGAGGACACGCCACCGGGGGGCATGCCCGAATGCCCGTATGTCGTCACCAAGCGCGAGGCGGAGGCGGCGGTTCTCGCCGAGGTCGAACGCGGTCTCGACGCCGTGATCGTCAATCCGGTCTACATGCTCGGCCCGTGGGATTGGAAGCCGTCGAGCGGCCGCATGCTGCTCGAAGTCGCGGCCGGCCGCGGCCTGTTCGCCCCCCCGGGCGCGAACGATTTCGTCGATGTCCGCGACGTCGCGGCCGGAATCATCACCGCCATCGACCGCGGTCGCAGCGGCCGCCGCTACATCCTCGGCGGCCATCCGCTCTCGTACCTCGATGCCTGGCGGATCTTCGCCCGCACGACGGGCCGGATGCCTCCCCTCGGTCACGCGCCGCGGGCGGCCGTCCGCGTCGCCGGCTGGCTGGGAGACGCGATCGGGCTGATCAGCGGCAGGGAGCCGGACGTGAACTCGGCGGCCACGACGATGTCGCTCCTCGCCCACAACTTCTCCTCGCGCCGGGCGGAAACCGAACTCGGATATGCATACCGGCCCTTCGAGACGACCGTCCAGGATGCCTGGAGCTGGTTCGTCGAGCGCGGATATGCCCGTCCGGTCCGCGACCGGGCCGTGCTGGCCCGGTGAACGCGATGCCGCACATCCTCGTGGTCGAGGACGAGCAGCACCTCGCCTACGGCATCAAATTCAACCTCGAGGCCGAGGGGTATGGGGTGACCGTCGTCGGCGACGGCCAGACGGCGGTCAGCCTGCTCGAATCCGGCAGCCCGTCGATCGACCTCGTCGTGCTCGACATCATGCTGCCGGGCATGAGTGGCTACGACGTCTGCGCCGCGATCCGCAGCCGCGGTGAAACCCTCCCCGTCGTCATGCTCTCGGCGCGGACGCTCGTCGAGGACCGGGTCCGCGGATTCGATGCGGGAACCGACGTCTACCTGCAGAAGCCGTTCGACCTCGAGGAGTTGATGTCGGTGATCCGCAATCTGCTTGCCCGCCGTGGTCGTGCCGACCGCGGCGCGTCCGGCCCGGAGCCGGCCCGGGGCCACGTCTACCGGTTCGGCTCGGCGGAGGTGAACTTCGACACCTGGGAGGCCCGCTCCCGGGGCCAGCCGGTGCGGCTCACGAACCTGGAGATGAAACTCCTCAAGTACCTCGTCGAGCACGAGGGGCTGGTCGTGTCCCGCGAGGAACTGCTCAGGAACGTCTGGGGGATGACCCGCGCACCGGCGACCCGCACGGTCGACACGTTCATGCTCAGCCTGCGGAAGTCCTTCGAGGAGGATCCGGGGCACCCGGTACACTTTCTCTCCGTCCGCGGCACCGGCTACCGGTTCGTGGCCGATCAGGCGGGCCGCTGATCCGGCCCCGGTTCAGTGCCGGAAGTGCCGCCGGTCGGTGAACACCATCGGAATCCCGGCCGCATCGGCCGCGGCGATCACCTCGCCGTCACGCTTCGAGCCCCCCGGCTGGACGACGGCCGCGATCCCCGCCCGGGCGATCAGGTCGATCGAGTCCGGAAACGGGAAGAAGGCGTCGGACGCCAGCACCGCGCCCCGGGCCCGTTCCCCGGCTTTTTCCAACGCGATGCGCACCGAATCGACGCGGCTCGTCTGGCCGATCCCGGCTCCCACGAGGCTCGTGCCCTGGCAGACCGCGATCGCGTTGCTCGTCAGCCGGCGGACGATCGTGAACGCGAAGTCGAGCGCCCGGGACACGGCGGGGGCCGGCGCAGCCCGGGTCACAACCCGCCAGTCCGCCGGATCGTCGCCGACGTCGTCGGGCTGCTGCGCCAGCAGGCCGCCGGCGATGCTGCGCAGCTCGAGGCCACAGGTGGCCTCCCAGGGATCGCCAGCCGGCACCTCGACGAGCCGCACGCTCCCCTTCCAGGTCGGCTTCGTCGTCAAGAGTTCCACCGCGGCCGGATCGAAGGCCGGCGCCGCGATCACCTCGACGAACAGGCCCGGCTGGAGGAGCAATTCGGCGCTGGCCCGGTCGAACCGCCGATTCAGCGCCACGATCGAACCGAACGCGCTCGTCGGGTCGGCCGCCAGCGCCGCGGCCAACGCCTCCGCGACCGTGCCGGCGGCTGCCGCGCCGCAGGGATTGGTGTGCTTGATGACGACCGCGGCGGGGTCGGTAATCAGCCCCGCCAGCCGCGTGGCGGCGTCGAGGTCGAGGAGGTTGTTGTACGACAGCTCCTTGCCGCACAGCTGCACGAGGCCGGCGAGCCCCGCCCGCGTGCCGACCGGCGCGAACAGCGCCGCCGACTGGTGCGGGTTTTCGCCATACCGCAGGTCGAGCCGGCGATCGAGATCGAGCGTGAACCGGGCCGGCAGCGGCCGCCCCTCGTCACTCGTCGGAACGTCTCCCGACGTGGCCGGGGCCGCGGCGTCGAGCCCGGCATGATTCCCCATCCACCTGGCGATGACCACGTCATAGCCGGCGGTGTGCTCGAACGCCCGGGCGGCGAACCGCCGGCGCTCTGCGAGCGTCGTGCCGCCCCGCCCGATCGCCGCGACCAAGGCGTCGTACTGCTCCGGATCGGTAACGACGGCGACGAAGGCGTGGTTCTTGGCGGCCGCACGCACGAGGCTCGGGCCGCCGATGTCGATGAGCTCGATCACCTCGCCCGGCGTCACGCCCGGCCTGGCCACAGCCGCCCCGAAGGCATACAGGTTGACGATCACGGCATCGAACCGGCCGATCCCGTGGTCGGCGAGCACCTGCATGTCGTCGGGCCGGTCCGACCGGGCCAGAATGCCGGCGAAGATCCCGGGATGCAGCGTCTTCACCCGGCCGTCGAGCACCTCGGGAAAGCCCGTGATCGCCGACACGTCCTCGACCTCCACGCCGAGGCCGGCCAGCGCCGTGCGCGTGCCGCCGGTGCTCACGACCCGCGTGCCGGCGGCCTTGAACGCCGCGGCCAAACGGTCGAGCCCTGTCTTGTCGAAGACGCTGACGAGAACCCGCCGGATCGGAACGACGTCGGTGACGGGTGCGTCGGAAGCCGACGCGGCGTGCGGGTGGTTCATGGTCGCGATTAGACCACTCCGCCGCGTTCGGAAAAGGGTCGGCCGCGGCGCGGCCGCTCAGCGGGCTGCGGGGAGTTCGACCACGAACACGCTTCCCGGCGCGGGGGCCCGGCCCTTGATCGTGACGCTGCCGCGCATCTGGCGCACGAGCGACCGCACCAGGAACAGACCCAGCCCCGTGCCGGGCGTGGCCCGCTCCAGTTCGCTTCCCAGGCGCATGAATCGTCGAAAGACGTCCTTCCGCCGGGCCGGCGGGATGCCGGGACCGTTGTCGGCGACGCGCACGATCACGCGGCCGCGTGGCCCGCTCTCGGCGCCGACCTCGACCCGCGGGTCGGGCAACGCATACTTCACCGCGTTGTCGAGCAGGTTGCGAAACACGATCTCCAGGTCGGCGGCCCGCCCCGCCACCGGCAGCCGGCCCGCGGGGCAGTCGATACTGACTCTGTCGGCCGCGATGCCGTGCCGCTGCGCCACGGCGTCGCGAACCTGGGCGAGGATCGGCACGAGGTCGACCGACTCGCCTCCCGGCCGCGGCCGGCGCTGGAGCGTCTTGGCGGCGTCGAGGAGGTGATCGATGAGCGTGTCGAGCCGCTCGACGTCCTGGAGCATGAAGCGATGGAAGTCGGCCTGCTGGTCGGCCGGCAGCGGCCGGCGGCCGAGCGTCTGCAGCGCGAGCTTGAGCGAGGCGAGCGGACTCTTGAGCTCGTGCGTGACGCTGTCGATGAAGTTGCTCTGCCGCTGGGAGAGGGCGATCGCCTTGACGGTCAGGGCGAGGTAGACGATGACGCCGGCGAGCACGACCACGAGCAGCGCCATCCCGACGCCGAGTACGGCCCAGTAGAAGGCCGCGCTCTCGTTGCGGCCGGTCGAGCCCACGGCGGCGGCGATGCTGACCAGCACCCAGCCGACGCCGAGCGTGATGATCGACCCGATCAGCACGACACCGAGCAGGATCGGCCAGCGAAGTGAACGACGCGGTTCCATGACGGGGACACCCTGCAACGCGACCGAGGCGACAGCCGGCGGAGGCGTCGCCCGCAGCGTATGCTACGCCGACACGAAGCCGACCGCCGCGGTCACGTTTTTGTTCACGCCCGGGTCACCGATGCCACCCCTCCCGCCTCCGCCTCCGGCAGCGCCCCAGGAAAGGCACGCCCCGCGGCTGACCCATGGCCGGGCCGAGCTGACGTTTTCCCGGCACGGCGACCGCTGGCAGCACCGCGTCGCCATCGACGGCCGCATGGTGGCCGAATCGATCGAAGACGGCCCCGCCGCGCGGTGGCCGGCCTCCCCGCCGCTGGTCGATCTGTCCACGGCCACGATCGCCGGCCGGCAGACGCTCGTGGCCGTCGGACTCGCCGGCCGCTCGCATTTCTCCGCCAGCATCACGCCCCACCCGACACGCCCCGACACGTTCCTCTTCGAGATCGCCGCGCGGATCCACGACCGCGACGCCGGGCTCGGCTCCACCTATGCCACGGCGCCGGCCCCCGCCGCCCCGGTCCGCATAACCCCGCCGGCCGACGGGCCCGCCGGCCTGCCGCGGACCGTGCAGTGGGTCTACACCATCGGCCCCGACGGCATCGTGGCGGGCCGGGGCTGACCTCCGGCCGCGGTCCGCGGCGGGCGGCTTGCGATCCCCCCCGGGATCGATCACATTCAGCGGGCGATGGTCCGGCCCTCCGGGCCGCCGCGCTCACTCGTGGGATGCCTGCACATGTTCGACGCCATCGAGCGGCTCAAAGCCGAGTGGACCGACAAGTACGTCGTGGTGGCCTCCGCGGCCCCGGAACTCGCCAGGTTCGCCCAGGCCACCGGCTTCGTGAAGACGGTCAACATGAACGGCCGCTGCCTCGTGGAGTTCGACCAGCACAACAACACTGGCTGGTACGACATCGATCCCACGGCGTTGCGGATCGTCTCCAAGCCGGAGCCGAAGCCGGCTGCAGCCAAGGAAAAGCCTGCCAAGCCCGCGGCCCCGAAGGAGGCTGCCAAGCCGGCCGCGAAGCCATCCGCTGCCGCGGGGGGCGCGAAGAAGCCATCGACCGCCGACATCCTCGCCGCCGCCCGCGGCAAGGGAGCCGCGGCCGCGCCGGCCAAGCCTGCCGCCGGAGCGAAGCCCTCCACCGCGGAGATTCTGGCCCGGGCCCGCGCTGCCAAGGCGGCGCCCCCGGCCGAGGCCGCAGCCGAAAGCGTCGCCGAGTCACCGGTCGAGGAGCTGCCAGTACCGGCGCCGGCCAAGCCGGTGCCGAAGGCCAAGCCGACAGGCAACGCGCCGACCACGACGGCCGAGAAGATCGCCTGGTGCCGGCAGCACGATGCCAAGGGCTGAACGCCCGGCGTTCCGCACAGTTCGCCCCGTTCCCTGCCCCGGAGACTTGTTCGTGCATCGCACCGTCCGCCTCCTCGCCTGCCTGCTTTTGCCCGTGGCCGTCGGCTGCGGCAGTCTTTCCGGACATCCGCTCGTCAAGCAGGCGACGGAGGAGATGCGGGTCAACACCCGCGTCGCGGAGGCGCTCGGCGCGCCGGTCGAATGCGGCACGACGATCCGTGGCACGGCCAACGAGACCGACGGCATCGCCACGCTGGAGTTCGACGTCAAGGGTCCGAAGGGAACGGGCATCGCCAAGGTCGAGGGGAAGAAGACCACGGCCGAATGGGGAGTGACCCACCTCGAACTGCGTCCGGCCGGTGGTGCCAACAAGCTCTCGCTGACGGCCGACCTCGAGGCCCGCACCGGCAGCGACACGCCGAAGTTCGATCCCAAGGCCGCGCGGTCCGGCTCGTCGAGCGTTCCGCCGCCCGAGGACATCGACATCGTCCTGCCGCCTCCCCCGGCCGCGCCCGGCCGGTAGCCTGGTTCTGCCTTTTCCCGCGTTCATCGCAGCGCGATCTGCGCGAGGTCGTCACGGGAACAGCCCCGCCGACGTCACCCTGCGATCCGATGAACCAGGGTAGCCACACGCGAGGCGACGATCACCATGGCACCGAGATCGTCACGCTCTCCGTGACACGTTCGCGGCAGTTCCGCTTCGCTCCGTTGCCCTAGCGATGCGGCTCACCCGAAGGGCCACCGGGCTTCTTGAACAGAGGATTTGAGGTTCGGCTTCGCGAACTCAAATCCTTAGAAGGTTAGGCGCCGGAGTTGCTTGATTCCGAATGCTAACCCATAGCCCCAGACAAACGCATTCACTACAAGGACTGCCACCAGAACAAAGACGCCTCCTTGTGTCAGAATCCCACCACAGCCGGGGAAAAAGAAAATCAGGAAGGGCATGCTCATCGCCACTTCGATGCCCGCACACCACGATGTGAGAAGCATCGCAGGATAAGGTTTCCGCCAATTCATGACAAAGGCAAACACTGCTACCCAAAAGCCCATGTTGGCGAATGCGAGCCACCCGCCAAGCGAAGGCGACCGAAAGAATGCGTTCATTTCTGCCAAACGACCGTGCTGATCAGCGGCTGGCGACCTTGGACTTTCCATCGGAATCGATTTTATCGCGAGTCCGCTGCATCGGTTGGTTCGCCATGCCCTGGTTCTATTTGGATGGCAAAGCGCGAGCTTCTTCACTGCCCTCGAAAACCGCGAGCTCTTCGTTGAGCCTGGCAATCAACTTCCGGATTCCTGCCTTTGTGAATCCATTCTCTCCGATTGGATGCTCACGCTGGAGACGCTCAAGCCGCGCCTGCAAATCACGCAGCTCTGATTGGGCCTTCTCGTGAGGTGGACCCCGTTCTTTGGACAGTCGGGAGCCCTGTATAAGGTGGAGCGCCACTAGACGGTGGCCCGCGAGACCCATACCAAGGGTCTCGCGCGGCCACGAGGCTATAGCTGGTTCATGTACCTATGGACATTCTTTCGTACTGAGTCCGCCTCAACGGAAAATTGAGCCCGAACGCGTTCGTCGCATCACCCTCCCTGATAGACCGCCATTGGTGTGCGGTAGCCGAGGGCTTGGTGAGGCCGCTCGGTTCGGTAGAAGTCGAAGTACTTTCCAAGCGACTTCTCCGCCTCCCAGCCATCGGCATAGTCCCGCAGGTAGACCTCTTCGTATTTGACGGTGCGCCAGAGCCGCTCGACGAACACGTTGTCCAGGGCCCGGCCGCGACCATCCATTGAGATGGCCACGCCATACCTTTCCAATCGGCTCGTGAAGGCCGTCGCCGTGAACTGGGCGCCTTGATCCGTGTTGAAGATCTCCGGCCGCGCTCGGCCCAGGGCCTCGTCGAGTGCTTCCAGGCAGAAGGCGCCGGTCAGAGTGTTGGACAGCCGCCACGACAGGACATTGCGGCTGTACAAATCCATGACGGCTGTCAGGTACATGAAGCCGTGCTGGAGCCGGATGTAGGTGATATCGGTAGCCCACACCTGGTCGCGCCTCGTGATGGCCATATTCCGCAGCAAATATGGGTAAACCTTGTGCCCTGGGGCAGGGCGGCTGGTCGAACGTCTCGGCTGTGCCGCCTCGAGGCCGAGCAGTCGCATCAGTCGCTGGGCCCGCTTCCGGTTGATGCCGAAATGCTGCCGCACTTTCCGCGTGCCGAAGAATGGTCGCTTGATGTACAGCTTGTCGATGGCCCGCATCAGGGCTAGGTTCTCCGCCGACTCGCCATGGGGCTCGTAGTACCAGCTGCTCCTTGGCAGGCCGACCAGTTGGCACTGACGGGCAACACTCAGGTGCTCGTGGTTCGGTTCGATACATCGTCGCTTGGCCTCAGCTGACCTCGGTAGCTTTTTTTTTCAACCACTCGACCTCCATCTTCAGGCGGCCGATCTGCTCGTAGAGCTCCTGCTCATCTGCTGCCTGCTCCGACCGCCGCTGGCGGCCATCGGCAAACAGTTCGGCCACCTGCCCCAGCAGCAGCTTCTTCCAGGCTGTCACCTGGCTCGTGTGGATGCCAAACTGGCTAGCCAGCTGCGCTGTCGTCCTGTCGCCCTTGGCCGCCGCCAAGGCCACTTTGGCCTTGAAGGCTGCCCCAAATACACGCCGCTTTCCGGCCATCTTCTCGCTCCTGATAGGGTGCCTCCCGCCAGGAAAACTCCACCTTATCAGGGCGCCCGAAAATCGGGGTCCACCTCAGAGTTCACGAAACGCAGCCACGTCGCCGTGGCGGGTGCGGCGGACCAATTCGGCTTCGTCAGGAATGGATTCGGCCACGATGACGAGTATTCCCACCGACGCGGCAAAAGGTTCACGGCTTGTTCCGGCCGCGGCGATCGATTACAATTCCGTTGCACGACGCATCGATCGATCCTTTCCATCGACCAGGGGGCCAGCATGCACCACGTCACGATTTCGCCGAAGTTCCAGGTCGTGATTCCGCGGGTCGTTCGGGAACGCCTTGGGCTGCGACCGGGCCAGAAACTACAGGTGATCGAGCATGCCGGGCGGGTGGAATTCGTGCCGGAGCGGAACATCCGCGAGTTGAAGGCGTTCGTGAAGGGAATCAAGACGGACTTCGTTCGCGAAGGTGACCGGCTGTGAACGTGGTCGATTCGTCCGGGTGGCTGGAATACTTTGCCGGTGGGCGGCATGCCCGCGTGTTCGAGCCGGCTCTTGAGGATCTCGAGTCGCTGATCGTGCCCGCCGTCTCGGTCTACGAGGTGTTCAAGGTGCTGCTCCGCGAGGCCGGTGAGGAGGCAGCGATCCAGGGAGTGGCGGCCATGCAGCGCGGCCGCATCATTGATCTGACCGTGCAGCGAGCCCTAGACGCTGCCGCATTGAGTTTGCGTCACTCGTTGCCCATGGCTGACAGCATCATCCTGGCAGCGGCTCGAGAGCACGGCGCCACGGTCTGGACGCTCGACGAGGACTTCAGCGGCTTGCCAGATGTGCGGTACTTCGCCAAGAAGTAATCACATCGGAATGCCTCGACCTCGGGTCTTTCTACGCTCGGCGAACACTCGCGATCAGCGGCTCGCGCCCACACGATCACCCACAACGCTTGGCTTCATCGCGAGTCCGCTGCATCGCTTGGTTCGGGGCGCCCTCCGAATCCCATGTCCGTGCACGCTCTTCCATGGCGGGAAGCA